>NZ_JBWOMN010000112.1:0-48213 GCF_056449545.1 Oceanicella sp.
CGGCCCGCCGCCACGCGCCCGGCGAAACGGCCCGCCGCCACGCGCCCGGCGAAACGGCCCAACGGCAATCGCCCGAACCGGCCCGACAGGCCCGGGATCAACCCGCCCAACGGCAATCGCCCGAACCGGCCCGACAGGCCCATCGCGGGGCATCCGGGCGGCAGACCGCCGAACTGGCGCCCGCCGGGGCATCGCCCGCCGAACTGGCGCCCGCCCTACTACCGCCCGCCCTATTACCGCCCGCCGCACAATCACTGGGGCGACTATTACTGGGGGCCGACCTGGGGCTGGTATTTCACCGGCGCCGTCGCCGGGGCGACGCTGGTCTACATCGTCACCCTGCCCGAGGACAAGACCTGCGAGGAGGTCAAGTCCGGGGATGAGACGCTCTTTGTCTGCGACGGCGTGCTGTACCGGGCGACCTATTATCAGGATGAACTGGTGTATGAGATCGTCTCGGACGATGACGACGCGGGCGCGGCCCCTGCGGCCGCTGGGGATGACGCGGCCGGGGGCGGCGCGCTGCGCCTGACCTCGCCGCTGATGAAAGGCGACGCGGTGCGCGACCTGCAGAACGCGCTGATCGCCAAGGGACTCGATGTCGGCGGCGCCGACGGGGTGTTCGGAGGCGGCACCGACAAGGCGCTGCGCCAGTTCCAGGACAGCATCGGCCTGCCGGTCACCGGCGAGCTCGACCCCGCCACGGCAGCGGCGCTCGACCTCTGACGCCGCGCCGGGGGCAAGCCCCGCCCCGGCGCCGCAAAACCCGAAAAAAACGCCCCGCGCCGGGAAATCGGCGCGGGGCGTTCCGTTTGGCGCGGGCGCAGCCAGCCTGCGCCAAACCCGATGGGCGGGGCCTAGTTCACCGAGGCCATGAACGCGTCCACTTCCTCAAGCGTGATGTATTGCTTCTCCTCGATGCCGTCGGCGGTGAACGCCCAGGTCACCGCCGGGGCCGACACGTCGCCATTGACGTCAAAGCGCACATTGCCGGTGGCGCCCTGATACATCACCGAGCCGCCGCCCTTCAGCACCTCGGCCGCCTGCGCAAAACCGGCGGCGTCGGCGGAGACCGGCGTGCCCGCGGGGTCGGTGACCCGGCCCACATTGGCGGCGATGTCCGCGCCCTTGGCGCCGGGGCCGGCGGCCTCCATGGCCAGCAGCGCGATCATGGTCGCGTCATAGCTGTTGGACAGGCCCGGCCCGTTGGGCGGCCCGCCGAAACGCGTCGTGTATTGCGCAACGAACGCATCCGCGGACTCGCTGCGCGGCGAGGCGGTGTCGGTGCCCAGCGTCTCGCCCAGGTATTTCAGCCCCACATTGTCGCGGAATTCATCGGATTTCAGCGAATTGGCCACGATCATCTTCTGCGTGCCGCCCAGCGACAGCCATTCGCGAACCGCGGCGACGCCTTCCTTGGGATAGAGCGCCAGATACAGCGCCTCGGGCTGGCCCTTCAGCGCCTCGGTGACCTCGGCGCGATAGGACGGCTGGCCGTCATTGAGCGCCACCGAGGCGGTGACCTCGATGCCCAGCGCCTTGAGATTGCCGGCGGTCAGCTTGCCGATGTCCTGCCCCCAGTCATCGTTCTTGTAGATGATCGCCACCGACTTGTAGCCCTGATCGCGGGCCACCATGGCCCCCACGGCGGCCTGCACGCCGCTGGTGGCGAAGGTGCGGAACCACAGCCCCTTGGTCTTGCCCTCCTCGGCCAGCACGGTGAAGGCGGTGGAGGACGAACAGCAGGACATCTGCATCACCCCCGACGGGGCGGTGACCGAGGTCAGGATCGGCATGGACACGCCGCTCGACACCGCGCCGAGCAGCAGCTGCACCCCGTCGAGATCCACCAGCGCCTTGGCGGCGTCGACGCCGACCTTGGGGTCGACCTGGGAATCGCGCAGCACCATCTCGATCTTGCAGCCCGCCGCGCCGCCGGCCTCGTTGACCTGATCGACCGCGTATTGCGCGGTCTCGGCGATGGGCCGCCCCCAATCCACCGAGGTCGGCAGCACCGCGCCGATCCTGGTGGTGCATTCCTGCGCCGCGGCGCCGCCGCCCATCCCCGCAAGCCCGACCGCGAGACCCAAGGCAAGGCCGCGGCGTTTCAGCATGTTGGTCCGTTTCATCCTGTTCTCCCTGTTGGATCGGTTCTTTCGGGTCGCCCCGATTGCGATACGACAAGCTTTTCCGGGAACAGCCCCTGGGGCCGCCACAGCAGCATGCCGACGATGACCAGCCCGATCAGAATGAACTGAAGCGACCCGGTGTAAAGCTGCAAGTCCAGCGGCGCGAAGCGCGACAGCGCCCAGCCGCTGGCGCTCCACGCCCCCCATATGAGAAACGCCCCGAAGACGGCGCCGCGATTGTTGCCGGCGCCGCCGACGATCAGCATGGCCCAGATCTGGAAGGTGAGGATCGGCAGCACGTCCTGGGGGCTCATGAAGGCGTAGAACGTGGCGTAGAGCCCTCCCGCCAGCCCCATGATCGCCGACCCGGCGACAAACGCGGTCAGCCGCACCCGCGACGGCGCCTTGCCCAGCGACCGGGCGGCGATCTCGTCTTCTCGGATGGCCCGCAGCAGCCGCCCGAAGGGCGACCGGATCAGGCGTTCGAGAAACAGGTAGACCGCGATCAGCGCAACCAGCGTGAAAGCCAGGAACAGCGCGTTGTAGAGAAACCCGTCGCCCAGCGCCGCGCGCAGCGGGCGCTCGAAACCGCGAAACCCCTTGGCGCCGCCGGCGAATCCCTCGGCGTTGCGCATGACGTTCTCGAACGTCACGGCGACGCCGAAGGTGGCGATGGCGAGGTAGTCGTGACGCAGGCGCAGCGTCAGCATCCCCACCACCCAGGCCAGCGCCGCCGCCGCCAGCACCCCCCCCGCCAGCGCCAGCGGATAGGCCAGCCCGAAGCCGCCCAGATGGCCCGATTGCGGCGCGCCGCCCAGCATCAGCGCGCCGTAGCCCCCGGCCCCGAAAAACGCCACCACGCCGCCGTTGAACAGCCCGGTGTTGCCCCATTGCAGGTTCAGCCCCATGACCGCGATGGCCAGGATCGACGCGATGGTGGCGAAGAACACCAGATAGGACATCGCGCCGATCACGCGCGGTCCTCCCCGAACAGCCCGTTGGGGCGGATCATCAGCACGATGATGATGATCAGGAACGGCATCGACGGGCTGTAGCCCGAAGGCAGGACCGCCAGCGCCAGATTCGACGCCACCCCCACCAGGAACCCGCCCAGCGCCGCGCCGTAGACGCTGCCGATGCCGCCGACGATGGTGGCGGCGAAGATCGGCAGCACCAGATCGCGCCCGATCACCGGGCTGATCTGGTTGGAGAGCCCGTAGAACACCCCCGCCGCCGCCGCCAGCCCGCCGCCGATCAGCCAGATCAGCGTGACCATCCGCGACAGGTTGATGCCGGACACCTGCGCCAGCGCCGGATTCTCGGCCACCGCGCGCAAGGCGAAGCCGAAAGTGGTGCGCGACAGCGTCAGATGCAGCGCGCCCATGATCGCCAGCGCCGCGATCAGCGCGAACACCTGATCGGGCTTGACCAGCAGCATCGGGTCGCGGCTGAGCGCCACCGCGAACACGATGTCGTCGGAGTAAAGCTGCGAACGCAGCCCGAAGATCAGCCCGATCACGTTGCGGATCACCATGGCCACGCCGAAGGACGCGAACACCATGGACAGCTCGCCGCCCTTTTCGCGCACCCGGCGAAACACAAGCCGGTCGATCGCCGCCGCCGAGCCCCCCGCCACCGCCATGGCGGCGATTGTGGCCAGCGCCAGCGCCCAGGTGAGGCTCAGCGGCGCGATGGCGGCGGCCAGCGGCGGCAGCATCCCCGCGAACAGCGCGTCGAAGACCAGCGCCGCATAGGCCCCGATCGACAGCAGCTCGGCATGGGAGAAATTGGCGAAGCGCAGCATGTGCATGCTCATGGTCAGGCCGATCGCGCCCAGCGACAGGATTGCGCCCACCAGCACGCCGTCCATCAGGTTCTGGATCATGCGACCGCCACCCGCTTGCCGCCGAGATAGATCTGCCCGACCACCGGATCGGCCAGCAGATCCGCCGCCGCGCCGTCGATCTGATTGCGCCCGTCGGCGAGGATGTAGCAGTGATCCGCCAGCCGCAGCGCCTGCTTGACGTTCTGCTCCACCAGCAGGATGGTCACGCCCTGTTCGGTCAGCTGGCGCGTGTGCTCCAGCACCGCCTGCGCCGCCTTGGGGGACAGTCCGGCCGAAGGTTCGTCCATGAGGATCACCGAGGGCCGGATCGCCAGCGCCATGGCCACCGCCAGAAACTGCCGCTGCCCCCCCGACAGCGCCCCGGCCTTTTCGCGCTGCTTTTGCGCCAGCGGCGGGAAGCGCGCGAACAATTCGTCAAGCCGCGACGGCGCCGCGCGCCCGGCCCGGCGCAGCACCAGTTCAAGGTTCTGGCGGATGGTCAGGCTGCGGAACACGTTGTCCGATTGCGGCACATAGGCGACGCCGCGCGCGCCCATCGCGTCGGGGCGCGGGTTGGTGATGTCGCGCCCGTCGAGCAGCACCCGCCCGGCGCTGACCCGCGCCAGCCCGGCGACAGCCTTGATCAGCGTCGATTTGCCCGCGCCGTTGGGGCCGATGATCACGGTGATCTCGGCCTTGCGCGCCGTCAGCGACACCTCGCGCAGGATCGGCAGGTCGGGGGTGTAGCCCGCCGACAGCCCCGCGATGCTCAGCGCCGGCTCAGCCATCGGCCTGCGCCCCCAGATAGGCGTCGAGCAGCACCGGATTGGCCTGCGCCTCCTGCGCCGTGCCGGTGAACATGATCTCGCCCTGGGCCAGCGCGATCACCGGGTCGCAGTGGCGCATGACGAAATCCATGTCGTGCTCGATGATGACGAACGTCTTGCCGTCGCGGTTCAGCGCCTCGATCCGCTCGATCAGGATCCGGGTCAGCACCGGGTTCACGCCGGCGGCGGGTTCGTCGAGCAGGATCACCGCCGGATCGCCCATCAGCACCCGGGCCAGTTCCAGCAATTTCATCTGCCCGCCGGAGATCTTGCCCGCGGCGCTGTCGGCGAGCCGCTCGAGCGTCACGAAATCCAGCACCTCCATGGCCCGGGCGCGGATCGCCGTTTCCTGCGCGCGCATCCGCGCGGGGCTGAAGAACGGCCCCGACAGGCGCTCGCCGATCTGGCCTCTGGGGGCCAGCATCAGGTTTTCCAGCACGCTCATGCGCGCGAAGGGGCGCGGGATCTGGAAGGTGCGCCCGAGCCCCAGCCCGAACAGCCGGTCCGCCGACAGGCCCGTCACCTCGCGCCCGTTCAGAAAAACCTGCCCGGCGCTGGGTTTCAGATGCCCGGTCAACAGGTTGAACAGCGTCGACTTGCCGGCGCCGTTGGGGCCGATCAACCCGGTGATCGACCCGGGCCGGATGTCAAGCGACACCGCGTCCAGCGCCCGGAACGGCCCGAAATCCCGCGTCAGGCCGCGGGTGGAGAGGATCGGCTCATCCATCGCCGCCGCCAAGCGTCTTCGCGTGCACCGGGTCGTCGGGCCGGGCGTTGAGATTGTATTTCATGATCCGCCCGTGGCGGCTGCCGCGGTCCCGCTCCAGCCCGAAAACCGGGCCCTGCGGACCGCCGGCGCCGGCGAGCGCCGCGTCGATCCCGGCGCGATCCGCCGCGTCCAGCGACAGGGCGAAAACCTCCAGCGTCTTGGGCAGGTGGCTTGCATAGCGGGCGCCGACGATGGCGGCGCCGACTTGCGTCTGATCCAACACCCAGCGCGTCGCCACCGAACTCAGCGAAACCCCGTGACGATCGCCCACCGTTTTCAGCGCGCCCAGCAGCGCCTGAAACCGCGCCCAGGGGCCGAATTCGTCGATGATCAGCCGGTATTTGATCAGCGAGCGGTTTTGAAACGCGAATCCCGGATCGGGCTGGCCGAGCCAGCGCTCGGTCAGAAACCCGCCCGCCAGCGTGCCGTAGCACAGCAGCGTCATGCCGCGTTCGGCGGCCCAGTGCGCCAGCCCCCGGGCCGGGCGGCGGTCCAGCAGCGAATACTGCACCTGCGCCGACACGATGTCGTATCCGGCGTCAAGAAACGGCGCGATGTCGTCCCGGTCCCAGTTGGTGACGCCGAGATTTCGTATTTTACCTTGTTCTTGCAGCGTCTTGAGCGCCTCCAGCGCCGCAACGGCGTCGCCCGCGCCCAGATCCCACCAGTAGAACTGCACCAGATCCAGGCGTTCGACCTGCAGGCGCTTCAGGGATCGATCGATGATCGCCGTCACTTCAGCCGGGCGCAGATCGCCGAGCCGGGACAGGTCCGGCACCAGCTTGGTGTGAATGCGGACCCGATCGGCCACGCCGCCGCCGCGGCGGCGCCGGAGATCGGCGATGAATTCGCCGATCATCTCCTCGACGCCGGTGTAGATGTCGGCGCAGTCGAAGGTGGTGACGCCGGCGTCGAGAAACGCCTCCATGTCGCGGATCGCCGCGTCGCGATCCACGGCGCCGTGATCCCCGGCCAGTTGCCAACCGCCCTTGATGACGCGCGAAATCCGGTGGCCGGGGCGCAGATCGGCGGTCTCGACCGGGGTCATGCGCCCCCCTCCCCGGTGTCCGCGTCCTGCCAATACGGCGTATCGCGCGCATCGGGCAGGCCGGTGGTCCGCGCATGGGCGAACCAGCGTTTTTCAAGCCGCGTCACCCGGAATCGCCCGCCGCAATGGGGATCGGGACAGGCGATTTCCGCGTCGGTGGTCATCCAGTCATGGGGCGAGGTCTCGCGCTGCTTGGCGGGCAGCAGCGGCAGCAGCGCCGCCAGCGCGTACATCGACACCCGCTGCATGTTGTCAAACACCAGCGTCTCGCCCTCGACGCGAAAGCTTTCGCCTTCGACATGGCGGCACACGGCGGCGCGATCCCCGATCACGGTCTCGACGCGCAGATCATGCAGCCAGAAGCCGGCCTCGCCGCCCGGCCCCCGCGCATCGCCTTCCCCCTGCATGTCGCGCCTTTCCAAATCGAACTGGACTCGATCCTGAAATATCTGTGATATGTTATCTTAGGTATGTTACACCTTATGTCAATCACCCGCCGCCAGACCGCGCGGCGCAGGGAAAAGCCCGGACAAGGCCCACCAGGACAGACAGCAGCATGAACGCCCTCAAGATCACCAGAATCGACCAGACAAAGCTGCGCGAAAACGTCTACGAAGAATTGCGCGGCGCTTTCACGCGCGGCGAATTCGGCCCCGGCGACAGGGTCAGCCTGCGCGCGCTCGCCGACATGCTCGGCACCTCCATGACCCCGGTGCGCGAGGCGGTGCGCCGGCTGGTGGCGGAGGGCGCGCTGGTGGACACGCCGAGCCGCACGCTGGCGGTGCCGCCCTTCGACGCCCGACGGGCGCTGGACCTGAAGCGCGCGCGCGTCGCGCTGGAGACGCTGGCGCTCGACATCGCCATGGACAGCGTGGATGACGGCTTCATCGACGGGCTGGAACGCATTCTCGACCGCGGCGACCTCATGGCGGGCGGCGCGCCGGACCTGCAGCAGAATTACGATTTCCACCTCACGCTCTATCGGCGCAGCGGCTCGCAGGTGCTGCTGCCCCTGATCGAGGCCCTGTGGCTGCAATACGGCGCCTATCTGCACCTGATCATCAACCATCAGGACGTGGCCAGCATCGCCCAGCACACCCATCACCGCGAGATCATCGCCGCCCTGCGGCGCGGGGACGGCCCGGCGGCGCAGGCGGCGCTGAAACAGGACATCGAACGCAGCTTCAACGTGCTGGTCCCCGGGCTCGCCGACGGCGTCTGATCCGGACCGCCCCCTCTCTCGACAAACCCTGGCGAACAACATGGCGCAAACATCATGACCCGACCCCGTCCCGACCGCATCCGACTCGGCGACAGGCTGGAAATCAGCCGCGCCCTGACCGGGCTCTGGCAGGTCGCCGACATGGAGAAGGACGGCGCGGTCATCGACCCCGAAACCGGGGCCGATCATCTGGAGGCCTATCACCGCGCCGGGTTCTCCACCTTTGACATGGCCGACCATTACGGCAGCGCCGAGATCATCGCCGGGCGGCTGCTGGCGCGCCGTCGCGGCGCCGACGCGCCGGTGATCTGCACCAAGTGGTGCCCCGAGCCCGGCCCCATGACCGCCGACGCGGTGCGCCGCGGCGTCGAGGCGCGGCTGACCCGCCTCGGGACCGATCGGGTCGATCTGCTGCAGTTTCACTGGTGGAGCTTCGAGCATCCCGCCTGGCTCGACGCGCTGCATGAACTGACGGCGCTGCGCGAGGCGGGGCTGATCGGCGAGATCGGCGTCACCAATTTCGACGCCGCGCATCTGCATCTGGCGCTGGCCGACGGCGTGCCGGTGGTCAGCAACCAGGTGTCGTTCTCGCTGCTGGACCGGCGCGCCGCGGGGCCGCTGTCGATGCTGTGCGCCGACGCCGGCGTGCGGCTGCTGGCCTACGGGACGCTGTGCGGCGGGTTTCTGTCCGACCGCTGGCTCGGCAAGCCGGACCCGGCGGGCGTCGCCGACTGGAGCAAGATGAAATACCGCCGCTTCATCGACGTCGCGGGCGGTTGGGACGCCTATCAGGCGGTGCTGCAGGCGGCGGCGCGAATCGCCGCGAAACACGGCGTGTCACTGTCCAACGTGGCCACTCGCTGGGTTCTGGACCAGCCCGCCGTCGCCGGGGTGATCATCGGCGCCCGGCTGGGCGAGGCCGAGCACATGGCCGACAACGCCCGGCTGTTCGGCTTCGCGCTCGACAACGACGACCGCGCCCGGCTCGACGCCGCCTTCGCCGGCACGCGCCCGATCCCGGGCGATTGCGGCGACGAATACCGCAAGCCGCCCTTTCTCACCGCCTCGGGCGATCTCAGCCATCACCTCGGCGAGATGCCGTCGTCAGTGTCCGTCGCCCCGGTCCCCGGCCGCCCCGGCGCGCGCCGCGCCCTGTCCGGCAGCAAATGGGAGGATATCGCCGGCTATTGCCGCGCGCAGCGGATCGGCGACCGGGTTCTGGTGTCGGGCACCACGGCGATCGCGGGCGCGGACCGCGCGGTGGCGCCCGGGGACGCGGCGGCGCAGACCACCTTCATCCTCGACAAGATCGCCGCCAGCCTGACCGCGCTCGGCGCCTCGCTCGAGGACGTGGTGCGCACGCGGGTGTATCTGAGCGACGCGGCGGACGCGCTGGCGGCGTCCCGCGCGCATGGGCGGGCGTTCGGCGACGTGAAGCCCGCAAACACCCTGCTGGCGGTGGCGCAGCTGATCGGCGAGCACAGGGTCGAAATCGAGGCCGAGGCGCTGATCCGCGCGCCCTGAGGCCGGCGCGGCGTCAAGGCGCCGCCTTCAGCCGCTCAAGCCCATGAAAATGATAGCGATCCGCATAGCGCGGCGGCTCGGTCAGGCGCAGTCCCGGCAGGCGTTCGAACAGCACGCGGAGCGCGATTTCGATCTCCAGCCGGGCCAATGGCGCACCGATGCAGAAATGCAGCCCGGCGCCGAAGCTCACATGCGCAGAGGCGTCGGCCCGGTCGAGCCGCAGCGCCCCGGGATCGCCGAACCGCGCCGGGTCGCGATTGGCGGCGCCCAGCAGCAGCCCCACCACCTGGCCCTTTTTCAGCGCCAGCCCATGCCAGTCGAGATCCTCCAGCACGTATCGCGTGAACATGTGCAGCGGCGGGTCGTGGCGCAGGGTCTCGTCGACGCCGTTCGGCGTCGCCAGCGCGGCGCGCGGCAGGTCCAGGACCAGCGCCGCGCGGATGGCGTTGCCGATGGCGTGGACCGTGGCCTCGTGCCCGGCGTTCATCAGCAGGATGCAGGTGGTGACCAGTTCGTCATGGCTGAGCCGCTCGCCATCCTCCTCGGCGGCGATCAGCGTGTCGATCAGCGCGTCCCGCGGCGCGCGGCGGCGGCGCGCGATGACCCCGGTCATGAAGTCGGAAAACGCCAGCGTCGCGGCGACGGCCCGGTCCTCGACGGCGCGGGATCGGTCGAACTGATACATGGCCACCATGTCGTTGGACCAGGCGCGCATCTGCGGCGCGGCGTCGAGCGGCGCGCCGAGCAGCTCGGCGATCACCGTCACCGGCAACGGTTCGGCATAGGCGGCGAGCAGGTCGCATTCGCCGTCCATGCCATCGATCAGCCGATTGCACAGCGCGGCGATGCGCGGCGCCAATCCATGTATGGCCCGTGACGTGAAGGCCCGGTTGACCAGCTTGCGCAGGCGGGTGTGGGTCGGCGGTTCGCGATCCAGCAGCGAATGGCGTTCGAAGGCGTGGAACGGCGCCAGCCGCGCGGGGATCGGCGGCCAGCCCAGGTCCTCGCGACTCGCCACATGCAGGATCTCGCGCCCGAAACGGCGGTCGCGCAGCAGCGCCGCCACATCGGCGTAATGGGCAAACACCAGATGGCCGTAATCGCGCCACTGCACGGCGCGCCCCTGCGCCCGCATGCGGTCATAGGCCGGATACGGGTCCTGCACGAATGCCGGGTCGGTCGGGGATTGACTGAATTCCGGGGTCATGGGGCCGCCTAGGCCGGTTCGGGCGCGGGCGCGAGGCCCTTCTTCTCCATGGTCCAGATCGCCAGGTCGATGCGATCCTGCCCGAAAAACGGTTCGCCGTCATAAAGCAGGCAGGGCACGCCCCAATGCCCGGCTTTGGCGTGCGCCGCCTGATTGGCCTCGATCTCGGCCTCCATCTCCGCGTCGCGCCCGGCGATGTCGGCGTCGAGATCGGCAAGGTCCAGCCCGGCGCGCGCGGCGATGCCCGACAGGTTTTCGGGCCTGTCCCAGTCCTTGAGCCCGCCCCATATGGCGCGCGAGGCCTCGTCGATGAAAGCCAGCCCGCGGCCCCGGCGCGCGGCGGCCTGGCCCAGCCAGGTGATGCGGCGGATATGGGGCTGCTCGGGCGCGATTTCGCGGGTCTGCATGTTCATGACCACCGGGTCGGGGTCCGGAAAGGCCAGCGGCAGCCCATGGAACGCCGCCAGCCGCTGGATGTCGCGCAGCAGGTAGGGGATCCACAACGGATTGGCGTGCTTGAAGAAATCCGGGTCGCGGATGGCGATCGGATAAACCGGGCGCACCAGGATGTCCACATCCCGGGTTTCGGCCAGCTTGCGGTAGCGGCTTGCGGCGAAATAGGAATACGGGCTGCGAAATGACCAGAACAGTTCGGCTGAATGGGCGATGTCCGGGCCCTCCGTCATCGGCCGGACTGCGTTGTTCCGGCGCCGTGGCCGGGGCGGCCCCCCGGGCGCGTCCGGCATCGGCGCGCGGGCGAAGTCTGCGCCATTGCCCGACGGCAATGCAAGGGCTGGGGGATCAGGTCACGAGGCGATGTCTTGGGCGTCGTCCCGCGTCTGGCTGCTGCGGGCGAGAAACGCCTCCACATCGGCGCGGCGCGGCATCGGGGCCACGGCGCCGTAGCCCTCGGTGGAATGCGCCGCGGCGGCGTTGGCGTAGAGCGCGGCGGCGAACGGGTCGCGCCCCGCCGCCATTTCCGCCAGAAACGCGCCGTCGAACACGTCGCCGGCGCCGGTGGCGTCGACCGCGACCACGTCGAAGGGGGCGATGCGGCGGCGTTCGGCGCGGGTCGCCACCAGCACGCCCTCGCCGCCCATGGTCAGGGCGACGATCGACGGCCCCAGCGCCAGATAGAAATCGACGATGGCGTCCGGCGTTTCCAGCCCGGTGAGCATCACCGCGTCGTCAAACCCCGGCAGCGCGATGTCGGCGCGCGCCATGCCCGCGTGGATCACCTTGCGCGCCTTGTCCAGCGACCACAGCGGCAGGCGCAGGTTGGAATCGTAGGAGACCAGCACGCCCGCGTCGCGGGCCACGCCGATGGCCTCGCTCACCATGTCCGCGGCGCTGTCGGAAATGCCCTGGCTGATGCCCGAGACATGCAGGATTCGCGCCCCGGAGATGGTCTCGCGCGGCAGATCGGCCGGCGACATGCGGCTGGCCGCCGAGCCGGCGCGAAAATAGTTGAACTGATGATCGCCTTCGCCGTGATGCACGAAATAGACGGCCGTGTAGGCCTCGGGGTCGCGGGTCACATGGCTGGCGTCGACGCCCTCCGCCGCCCACAAATCCATGAACCCGTCGCCAAACGCGTCGGCGCCGATGCGGGTGACATATCCCACCGACGCCCCCTGCCGCGCCGCGGCGATGGCGCAATTGGAGGTGTCCCCCCCGTGGCCCGACACGAATCGCCCGTCGGGTTGCTGATTGAATTCGAGCATCGGCTCGCCAAGGCAGATAATGTCTGGCTGCATGACCGGGCATTCCATTTCTTTGCGCATTTCAATGCGCCATGTTCGTGTCGAATCGCGTCGCAGCGCGCCGAATTCGCCTCTGGACGCGGTCTGACGCGAGGCATTCGCCGCCAGACGCGCATTGTCGCGCCGCTTCCGCGCAACCCTTCCGCGCTCCGCCGCCGATGGGCCGGCAAAGCGCCTGTCGCCGCCAACCGCCGCCATCGCGACGCAGTGCGAGACATGGGCCGTGGCCCGGGCGGAATCGATTCGCTGAGCGATTCGCCAGACAAACCTAGAACGCGCGTGTCACCCGATTGTTAAAACCACGAGCTTCCAGCGGCAAGCGGCGTGATAAATTCATAAAATCCGCCCATGTCAGGCGCATTTCGAGAACCCGCATTCCGCGCAGATCAGGCAGCCTTCCTGCATGCGCATGGCGAACTGGCCGCAATTCGGGCAGGCCGGGGCGCGCGGGCGGGCGGTGGATTGCGCCCCGGCCTCGGGGTCGGATTTCAGCCCCTGTCCGGCGCCGGCGATGAAGCCGATATCGATCATGTGCCGTTCGATCACCCCGCCGATGGCGGCGAGTATCGAGGGCACGTAGCGCCCCTCCATCCACGCCCCGCCGCGCGGGTCGAACACCGCCTTCAGCTCCTCGACCACGAAGCTCACGTCGCCGCCGCGCCGAAACACCGCGGAAATCATCCGGGTCAGCGCCACGGTCCAGGCGTAATGCTCCATGTTCTTGGAATTGATGAACACCTCGAAAGGGCGCCGGCGGCCGCCGGCGATCACGTCGTTGACGGTGATGTAGATGGCGTGCTCGGATTCCGGCCACTTGATCTTGTAGGTCTGGCCGTCGAGGGTCTCGGGGCGATCCAGCGGTTCGGCCAGATAGACCACCTCGCCGGCGTGGCCGGAGGCCTCGGTTTCGGGCAGCGCCGTGACCTCCTCGACCGCCGGCGCCTCGGCCGCCGCGGTCAGCACCGACCCGGTCACCGCGTTGGGCCGGTAGGTGGTGCAGCCCTTGCAGCCGCTGTCATAGGCCGCCTGATAGACCTGCTTGAAATCCTCGAACGAGATGTCCTCGGGGCAGTTGATGGTCTTGGAAATCGACGAATCCACGTGTTTCTGCGCCGCCGCCTGCATGCGCACATGGTCAAGCGGCGCCAGGGTCTGGGCGTCGGTGAAATGATCGGGCAGCGGCGCGTCGCCGAATTTTTCGCGCCAGAGCGCGACGGCGTAATCCACCACCTCCTCCTCGGTGCGCGAGCCGTCATTCTGCAGCACCTTGCGGGTGTAGGCGTAGGCGAAGACGGGCTCCACGCCCGAGGACACGTTGCCCGCGAACAGGCTGATGGTGCCGGTGGGCGCGATCGAGGTCAGCAACGCGTTGCGGATGCCGTGCTTGGCGATGGCCTCGCGCACCTCCGGGTCCAGGCCGGCCACATGCGGCGCGGCCAGAAAGGCCGCCGCGTCAAACAGCGGGAAGGCGCCCTTTTCACGCGCCAGCCCGGCGCTGGCGAGATAGGCCGCGCGTTCCAGCGCCGCCAGCCAGCTTTCGGTCTGCGCCGCCGCCGCGTCCGACCCGTAACGCAGCCCCAGCATCAGCAGCGCGTCGGCGAGCCCGGTCACCCCGAGCCCGATGCGCCGCTTGGCCTTCGCCTCCTCCGCCTGTTGGGGCAGCGGAAAGCGCGAGACGTCCACCACGTTGTCCATCATCCGCACCGCGACGGCGACCAGATCGGCAAGCTCCGCCTCGTCGAGCCGGGCGTCGGGCTCGAACGGCGCCTTCACCAGCCGCGCGAGGTTGATCGAACCCAGCAGGCAGGCGCCGTAGGGCGGCAGCGGCTGCTCGCCGCAGGGATTGGTGGCGGCGATGGTTTCGCAGTAATTGAGATTGTTGAGCGCGTTGATGCGGTCGATGAAGATCACGCCCGGCTCGGCATAGTCATAGGTGGCGCGCATGATCTGATCCCACAGCGCCCTTGCGCGCAGGGTGCGATGGGTCTTGCCGCCGAATGTCAGGTCCCACGGGCCGTCGGATTTCACCGCCGCCATGAACGGGTCGCTGATCAGCACCGACAGGTTGAACATGCGCAGCCGCGCCGGATCGCGCTTGGCGGCGATGAATTTTTCGATGTCGGGATGGTCGCAGCGCATCACCGCCATCATCGCGCCGCGTCGCGAACCGGCCGAGATGATGGTGCGGCACATGGCGTCCCAGACATCCATGAAACTGACCGGGCCGGAGGCGTCGGCGCCCACGCCCTTCACCGGCGCCCCCGCCGGACGGATGGTGGAGAAATCATAGCCGATGCCGCCGCCCTGCTGCATGGTCAGCGCGGCTTCCTTGAGCATCTCGAAGATGCCGCCCATCTCGTCGGGGATCCGGCCCATGACGAAGCAGTTGAACAGGGTGACGGCGCGCCCGGTGCCCGCCCCGGCCAGAATCCGCCCGGCGGGCAGGAAGCGGAACCCGTCGAGCGCCGCGAGGAACCGGTCCTCCCAGTGCTTCGGCTCGGTCTCGACGGCGGCCAGCGCGCGGGCGACTCGTCGCCAGCTGTCCTGCAGGGCGCCATCCAGCGGCGCGCCGTCCGGGGACTTGAACCGGTATTTCATGTCCCAGATCTGTTCGGCGATAGGCGTGGTGAAAGGGGGCATGCCTAGGGGGTCATCCCGAATTGAGCACTAGATGTGGAAGCGATACAAGATAATGCATCTCGGACTGACGTCAACGCCGAAAGCTGTATCCCGCCATGAACCGCGCCACGCCGGTCGCCTGACCCGGGTTCGGGCTTTCCGGGCCGACGCTCACAGAAAACTGTCGGCGCGGGCCCGCTCCATCACCCGCGCGAACCGTTCGGGACAGGGGGAATCGAGCAGGCGCCCCGGCGCCTCCATGCCGGGGTAGATCTGGTCATAGCTGCGCACCTCCTCGGCGCTGACGCGCCGGTTGATATGGCTGCGCGACAGCTTTTCGGGGTCCGCGAGCCCGGCGGCGGCCAGCAGCTCCGCCACCGAATGCACCGTCGCCCGGTGAAATCCGGCGACGCGACCGATCTTGTCCGCAGGCGCCAGGCCTTTGTAAAAGCGCGGGTCCTGGGTCGCGACCCCGGTCGGGCAGGTGTTCTTGTTGCACTCCAGCGACTGGATGCAGCCAAGCGCCAGCATCATGCCTCTGGCGCAGTTGCACATGTCCGCCCCCAGCGCGAGCAGGCGGATGACGTGAAACCCGGTGAGCACCTTGCCCGCGGCGATCACCTTGACGTCCTTCTTCAGATCGAACCCCACCAGACAGTCGACAACGAAGGCAAGGCCCTCGCGCAGCGGCATGCCCACCGAATTGGAATATTCCAGCGGCGCGGCGCCGGTCCCGCCCTCGCCGCCGTCGACGGTGATGAAATCCGGCCTGACCCCGGTTTCGATCATCGCCAGACACAGCGCGACGAATTCGCTGCGCCGCCCGATGCACAGCTTGAAGCCGATGGGCTTGCCGCCGGACAGATCGCGCAGCTGCGCGATGAAGCGCATCATCTCCAGCGGCGTGGAAAAGGCGCTGTGCCGCGGCGGCGAATTGACGGTGGTGAACGGCTCGACGCCGCGGATCCCGGCGATTTCCGGCGTGTTCTTCACCGCCGGCAGGATCCCGCCATGCCCGGGCTTGGCGCCCTGGGACAGCTTGATCTCGATCATCTTGACATTGGGCCGCGTGGCGTTGCGGGCGAATTTCTCGGCCGCGAAGCCCCCGTCCTCGTTCCGGCAGCCGAAATAGCCGGCGCCGATCTGCCAGATCAGATCGCCGCCGCCCTCCAGATGGTAGGGGCTGAGGCCGCCCTCGCCGGTGTTATGCGCGAAATTCCCCAGCTTGGCGCCGCCGCTGAGCGCCAGGATGGCGGTCTTGCTCAGCGCCCCGAAGCTCATGGCGGAGATGTTGATGACGCTGGCGCTGTAGGGCTGCGCGCATGACGGGCCGCCCACCTGCACGCGCAGATCGGTCGCCGCCTCGTCGGGATTCAGCGCCGCCATCGAATGATCGATCCATTCATAGCCGATGCGATAGACATCCATCTTGGTGCCGAGCGGCACCGTGTCCAGTTCCCCCTTGGCCCGCTGATAGACCACCGAGCGGAACATCCGGCTGATCGGCGCGCCGTCGATCTCGGATTCGACGAAATACTGCTGGATCATCGGCCGCAGCCCTTCCATGAGCCAGCGGCCCCGGCCGATGACCGGAAAATTGCGGAAGATCGAATGCCGGGTTTGCCGGAGATCATGGACCCCCACCAGCGCGAGCCCGACGACGACGCCCAGCAGCGCGACGGCCGGCGCCCACAGCCAGGTCAGGCCGGCGGCGATCAGAATGCTGACGGCGCAAAGCAGATAGAAACGTTTCGACATGGCAGGGCCCCTGATGTGGTCGGTTCTTGCGTTCGTTTTTTCGGCGTGACGGCGGTTCACGGCGCCGGAGACCGGATCGCCGGCGCCTTTTCGACCCGGGTTTCGCGACCGGCGCGCGGCATGCCGCCAACCCCGCATCCCGACTGGCGCGCGCCGGTGAACGGCGTCCAGTCGGCGTGAAACGCCGTGTGGTCGCTGAGCGTCAATCCGGGCAGACCAGGCGCCCGAGCCTCTCGGTCAGTTTCATGTTCTCGCGGTAATCCACCGGCACGTCGATCACCACGACGGTGTCGTCGGCGAAGGCCCGTTCCAGGGTCGGCAGCAGGTCGTCGGCCCGTTCGACCCGATAGCCTTTCGCGCCGAAGGATTCCGCGTATCTGACGAAATCGGGGTTGGAGAAGCCGATATCGCCGCTGCGCCCGAAACGCCGCTGCTGATGCCACTTGATCAGGCCGTATTCGCTGTCGGTCCAGATCATCGCCACCAGCGCCAGCTTGTGACGCAGCGCGGTTTCGATCTCCTGCGAATTCATCATGAACCCGGCGTCGCCGGTGATGGCGAGCACGCGACGGTCAGGGTGGACCAGCTTGGCCGCCAGCGCCCCCGGCAGGGCGATGCCCATGGCGGCGAAGCCGTTGGAGATGATGCAGGTGTTGGGCCGCTCGCAGCGATACAGCCGCGCGATCCACATCTTGTGGGCGCCCACGTCCGACAGCAGGATGTCGTCGTCGCCCATTGCGCGGCGGGTGTCGTGCAGGATCCGCTGGGGCTTGATCGGAAAGCCGTCATCCCCGGCGTAGTCGTCCAGTTCGGCGATGATGCGGCGGCGCAATCCGCCGATCTGCGGATCGGGGCGCGGGTCGGCCGCCTGCCCGACGCGCGCCAGCGTCTCGCCGATCTCGCCGATGACGCCGACCTCCAGCATGTAGTTGGCGTCCACCTCGGCATAGGTCTGGTCGATGTGGATGATCTTCTTGTCGGCGTCGGGATGCCACAGCTTGGGGTGATATTCGACCATGTCAAAGCCGACGCAGATCACCATGTCGGCCTGGTCAAAGCCGAAATTCACGTAGTCATGCGCCTGCAGCCCCACGGCCCCGAGGCTGAGCGGATGCGAGAACGGAATGCAGCCCTTGGCCATGAAGGTCTGGGCCACGGGAATGTTGAGCCGTTCGGCGAAACGGGTCAGCGCGGCGCCGGCGCCGGCGCGAATCACGCCGTTGCCCGCCAGCACGATGGGGCGGCGCGCCCGGGAAATCGCCCTCGCCGCCTGCGCGACCTTCGCCGGCGACGGGTGGGGCGGCGCGGCGCTTTGCGCCTTCAGCGGGCGCAGGTCGTCGGGCGCCGGCGCCCCGGCGATGTTTTCGGGAAAGCTGATGAAGGCCCCGCCGGGCTTTTCCGCCTGCGCGTCCTTGAACGCCTTGCGGATGATTTCGGGGATGATTTCGGGGGCCGGGATCTCGACGCTGTATTTGGAGATCGGCGCGAACAGATTGACCAGATCGAGGATCTGGTGGCTTTCCTTGTGCATGCGCGTGGTCGCGCCCTGCCCGGCCAGCCCGACGATCGGCGCGCGGTCCATGTTGGCGTCGGCGAATCCGGTGATCAGATTGGTCGCGCCGGGGCCAAGGGTCGCCAGGCAGACCCCCGCGCGCCCGGTCAGCCGGCCATAGACGTCGGCCATGAAGGCGGCGCCCTGTTCATGGCGCGTGGTGACGAAACGGATCGGGCTGTCGCGCAGCGCGTCCATGACGTGGAGGTTTTCCTCTCCCGGGATGCCGAAAACATGCTCGACGCCCTCGTTTTCCAGGCATTCGACGAATAACCGGGCCGCTGTCGCCATGACTTGCCTCACGAAGTCTTCATGTTTCCGCCGATCGTTCGGCGTCGGGACGCCGCCTTGCCACGCCGCGACTTGCAAGTCCGACGCGGCCGGGATGGGATTGACTGCGCCCAACCCGTCCGCCGCGCGCATCGTCTATGCTTGATCGCCCGCCCGGCGCGGTCAATGCCGTTCCCGCGGCCGGACCGAAGCGCCACGCCCCGGGGCGGCGGCGCGGTCAGTGTATGGCCGCGTGAAGAATCTTTTCCGACGTCGCCTCCTCGCGGGTGAATTCCGCCACGATCGCGCCGCCCTTGGCCACCAGAATCCGGTCGGAAACGTCCAGAATCTCCGGCAGGTAGGATGAAATGACCACCACGCCGGCCCCCTGATCGGCGATGCCCCGGATGATGGCCCGGATCTCGGCGATGGCGCCGACATCGACGCCGCGGGTGGGTTCGTCGAAGATGACCAGCGTCGGCGCCTGCACCAGCGTCTTGGCGATCACCACCTTCTGCTGATTGCCGCCCGACAGCCGGTGCACCGGCTGGTCGAGACCGGCGCCCCGGATCGACAGCGAGTCCTCCAGCGCCTTCGCCCTGGCGCGCAGCTTGCCCCGGCGCGGCGAAAACACCCCCCTGGCCCATTTCGCCAGCCAGCCCAGCGAGATGTTCTCGGCCACCGACATGGTTTCGAAGAACCCGTCCGCCTTGCGATCCTCGGTGACGTAGGCGACGCCGTCGCGCACCGCCTGCGCGGGCAGGCGATACCTGATCTCGCGATCGTTCAGATAGATGCGGCCGCCGCCGAAATTGCGCCGGATCTGCCCGACGATGACCTTCGCGACCTCGCTGCGCCCGGACCCGATCAGCCCGGCGATGCCCGTGACCTCGCCCGGATAGACCGAGAAGGACATGTTGTTGACCACGGCGCCCATGCGCAGCCCCTCGACCCGCAGAACCGGCGCATTGGCGCGGGGGGGTCTTGCGGCGCGGCGGCGCGGCGGCGCGGCGGCGGCCACGTCCTGGCCGATCATGTGCGCGATCAGGCCGTCGCGATCAAAGCCGGAGGCGGCGCCGGTGACGATCCTGCGGCCGTTGCGCAGCACGGTGATGCGGTCGGCGTGGCTCAGCGCCTCCTCCAGCGCGTGCGAGATGAAGATCAGCGCCACGCCCTGCCGGCGCAGATCGTTCATCAGATAGAACAGATGGTCCGTTTCCTCCGGGGTCAGGGCCGCCGTGGGTTCGTCGAGGATGACCACGCGGGCGTTGTTGTAGACGGCGCGGGCGATCTCGACCATCTGCCGCTGGGCGGCGCCCAGCGCGCCCGCCTGGCGCGCCGGGTCGATGTTGAAATTCAGCGAGCGCAGCAGCTGGCGCGCCTCGTTGCGCAGCGCGCGCCCGGAATTGAACAGGCGCTCGCGCCCGAGCACCAGATTCTGCGCCACCGAAAGCTGGGGCACCAGGCTGGTTTCCTGATGCACCATGGAGATGCCCCGATCAAAGGCGTCGCGCGGCGCCCTTGGCGAAAACGGCGCCTCGTCAAAGACAAGATCCCCCGAATCCAGCGGGATCACCCCGGCGATCGCCTTGCACAGCGTCGATTTTCCGGCCCCGTTTTCGCCGACCAGCGCGTGAATTTCGCCCCGGCGCAGATCGAAATCGACGTCCTCGATCGCCGGAACCCCGCCATAGGTCTTGGTGGCGCGGGTCACGCGCAGGATCGGGGCGCCCGTCATGTCCAGCGCGCCATCGCCGTGACGTTGAGCAACAGGCCGGCGCCCTTGCTGAGGGCGATCAGATCGCCCCGCCATTCCAGCGCCGCGACGATGCCGTGGCGCCGGCCGTCGGCGCGCGACTGCGCGCTCGTCACCGGGATGAAATCCGCGTCGAGGCGCACCACCAGCCCGTAGGACGGCGACGGCGCCCAGGGCTTGGTCTCGCCGAACAGCCGCGCCGCGCCGAGCTGGGTGGGGATGCGGTGATCCCTGTCCGCGGCGAGCCGCGGGGCGATCCAGTGTTCGGGATCGACCTCGCGGGTCATGCGGGCCAGAAACGCCGGCTCGGTCAGCAGGAATTCGATCAGCGGATCGCGGCGCGCGAAACAGGACAGGACATAGCCGCCCCCGGCCACGGGCGCGATGCGGGCCGGATAGCCGGGCGCGTCGCGCAGCACCGGGTCGAGCCCGGCGCCGGTCGCCGCGCAAAGCCGCGCCGCCCAGCTTTCGCTGATCACAAGGCCCCCGGCGCCGGTCTCCGCCAGCCCGTGGGGAAAGCGCAGCCCGGCGGCGATGGTCTCGCAGCCGCCATCCGCGTCGAGGCCCAGCACGCGGCCGCCGCCGGTCGGGCGGAAAAGGTCCTGAAGGCGGTCGCCCTCGCCGGCGTCGGCGACCGCCAGCGACCCGTCGCGCCGGAACAGGCAGGCGCGAATGTCCCGGGCGGCATCTTCAAGCGTCGCCCAGCCCGGCGCCGCGCCGCCGCCCGCCGTGAGCACCCGCAGCCCGGCCCCGCGCAGCCCCACGGCGACAAGCCCGTCCGCGCGGCAAGCCAGGGCGCCGACATCCGCGTCGAATTCGGCGACCGGCTCGAACGCCCCCGCCCCCCAGTCGCGCAGCCGCAGCACCGCGCGCCCGCTCGCAACCAGCAGCGCGCCGTCCGGCGCGACGCACATGTCCTCCGGGCGCTCCAGCGGGCGCGCGTCGGCGGTTTCCAGCAGGTCGTTGGGCCGCATCGGCCCGTCCAGCAGCAGAATCCGCTCCGGATCGGTTTTTTTCAGTCCGAACACCGCGTTACGCTCCCTTTGGCCAGTAGCTTTCGGGCCCGCTCCAGCGCCGATCGGCGCCCGGCAGCGCGACGCGCCCGATCTTGTCATTGGTCACGCCGCCAAGAAACAGCGCCCCCCGATGTTCGCGCATCGAGGTGATCATGTAGAGCGGGCCGTCGCTCCGGTCCCAATAGGCATCGACGATCCGCCCCCCTGAATCGGCCTTCAGCACCCCGCCGATATTGAGGTTGCCGAACAGCCAGTTGGACGGCGCGATCCGCTTGGCCATGCGCAGCCGGAAGCCCGGATCCTCCATGGCCAGATCGATCACCGGCGCGCGCATGCCCGCGAGCGCGATCCAGTAGCCGCCGTCGGAGGCGCGGTTGATGTTGTCGGGATAGCCCGGCAGGCCGCGGATGAACCAGCGCGGCCCGTCCCGCAGGCGGGCGAGGTCGAAAACCATCACCGAACAGGTCCAGGTGCTGCAGACCAGCAGCCGCAAGCCGTCATGGGTCACGCAGACGCCGTTGGGAAAATAGAGGTGGTCGCAGATCGTCTGCGTGGTTCCGCGCGCCGGGTCGTAGCACAGCAGGCGCCCGTTGGGGCGGCCCTCAAGCAGATCAAGGCCCCAGGTCTCCATCTCGTAGCGCTTGGTGGCGTCGGTGAAGAAGATGCGCCCGTCCGGCGCGATGTCGAGATCGTCGGCCATGCGGATCTGGCGGTCGTCCTCGAGCGAGGTCAGGCTGCGGCGGGTCTGGCTGGTCAGGCGTTCGATGCGGTCCGGGCCGTTGATGCGATACAGCCCCATGCCGGCGACGCAGACCACCAGCCGGTCCTCGGCGTCGAACGCCAGCCCCAGCGGCCGCCCGCCGGTCTTGGCGTAGGTCTCCACGCGCGTGTAATCCGGCGCGAACAGCCGCATGACGCGCCCGTCCCGGGTCCCGCAATACAGGTGGCCGTCGCGATCCAGGATCACGTCCTCGGGGCCGTCGACCTCGCCGGTCCCGAGCAGGTCCGCGCCGTCCAGCTTCGCCGTTCCGGCCTCCAGCGCCAGCGGCCCCAGATCCATGGCCGGATCGAGTTTCAGCGCCGCCGGGTCGAGATAGGCCCGCGCCAGCATCCGGTGGCGCTCCTTGCGGTATTTCATGTCGACGGCCAGCACCGTCACCAGGATCAGCCCCATGACGCCGGAGACGAAATCGCCGCGAAACCCGGCGTTGATCAGCGCGTTGCGCAGGATGAATATGGTGGCGAAGCCCAGCAGCGCGCTCACCACCTTGCCCCGCCCCGGCACGAAGCCGCCCAGCCCCAGGACCAGCCCGGTCAGCACGAAGAATTCCAGCCCCACGCCGGTGTCCGACCCGGCGCTGTTCTGGCGCGCCGCGAACAGGAAAGCGGCGAGCCCCACCAGCGCCCCCGCCAGGGCGTAGGTCAGCAGGATGGTGCGTTTCAGGCGGATGCCGCCATGGCGCGCCGCCTTGCGGTTGCCCCCGACGGCGAGGATATGCCAGCCGAAGCGGGTGCTGCGAAACATCACGTAGATCGCCGCCGCGACCGCGATCAGCACCCAGAAACCGACCGGAACCCCCAGGAAGCTTTCGTAGCCGATATAGTCCCAGGCGTCGTCGAAACGGTCGCTGCCGGCGATTTCGACCAGATAGGCCTGCGACACGATCACGAAGACGCCGCGCACGGTGATCATGGTCCCGAGCGTGGTCAGCAGCGCGCCGCAGCCGAGCACCCCCGCGAGAAAGCCGTTGACCAGGCCGATCGCGGCGCCGCAGAGCAGCGTCAGCAGGAACACCAGTTCCAGCGGCAGGCCGGCGATGTGATACAGATACAGCGTGACGAAGGCGGACAGCGCGAAGGACGAGCCCACCGACAGGTCGATGCCCCCGACCGCCACCACCAGCAGCATGGCGAGCGTGACGATCGCCGCATCCGACGAATACTGCGCCAGCGTCGTGAGGTTGGACAGCGAGAAGTAATCCGGATCGACCGCCAGCAGGGTCGCGGTCAGGGCGAAGAAGGTCAGGAACGGAATCGCGCCCTCGATCCAGTTGCGGTTCAGCAGATCCGCGACCACGCGCCGGGGCGACAGCACGAAACGCTGCCGCGGGACCGGGGCGGGGGCCGGGGCCGCCGTGTCGGCGAAATCTTCGTCAGTGCTCGACGTCATCTGGTCCCGCCCGCATTCCTGCCCGCATGTTCAAGGCTCCGCCCGCCCGCAAGGCGTGTCGCGGCTGCGACGCGCCTTGCGGGCGGGCGGGCGAAAATCGCCGCGCCCGGGCGCGCCGCCGCCAGCGGCGCGCCCGGCGATGTCGGCCGCATGGGCCGCAGGACGCCCGCCGGTCAGGATTTCTCGGGCAGATCCCAGCACTGGCTTGGCGAATAGCTTTCCCGCTTGATGACGATCAGCGGCGATTCCACGGTCATCATCTCGCCCTCGGGCGCCCTGGCGCCCTGCAGCATCAGGCGCAGCATGGCCCCCGCGTCGCGGCCCTGACCATCGGCGTTGTAGCTCCAGTAGCGATCGATGATGCCGCTTTCGAAGGCGTCGCAGATCAGCCGGTTGCCGCCGCCGGTGGCGTAGACCGTCACGCTGTCGGATTTGCCGGCGTCCTTGACGGCGTTGCCGGCGCCGATGGTGTGCACGCCCCAATGGCCGAACACGGCGCAGAGATCGGGGTTCTGCTGCAGCACCGTGGCGGTGATCTGGCGGGCCTTTTCCGGTTCCCAGTTCGAGGCCTGATTGGACACCACCTTGATTTCGGGATGCTTTTCGAACACCGCGAAGGCGGCCTCGTTCATCATCACGCTGTCGGCGGCGGTCAGCTGGCCGGGGATGATCGCCACCTCGCCCGACCGGCCGCTGCCCGCGCCGCAGCGCTTCACGATGTCCTCGGCGATGTCGTTGCCGATGCGGGTCCAGTTGGCGCCGACGAAGGCGGTGGATTTGCGGTTCGATTGCAGATTGATCTGCATCACCGCGATGCCCTTCTTTTCCGCCTGCCGGATCTGGCGCGCCAGCAGCTGCACCGTCGGGTTGTGGGCGACGATGATGTCCGGCTTGTCGTTGATCGCCTTGGCGAAGATCTCCGACATCGCCTTCATGTCAAAGCCGGCGTCGCGCACCTCGAAGGAAAACCCCATCAGGTCCGCCTGTTCGGCCATGCGCCGCGCCCAGCCCTCGGTCAGCGTGATGCCCATGGCGATGGGGATGAAGATCACCTTCTTGCCCGCGTAGACGTCCTCGGCGGCGGCGGCGGCGCGGGGCGCCGCGATCGCGGCCGCCAGCAGCGTCGCCGCCGCGCCCAGACCCGCCAGCCGTTTCAGAATTCCAGTCATTTTCGTTTCCTCCCGTCATTGATGTCCGAACCGCCACGACCGCTCAAAGATCGCCCTGCGTGTCCGTCTCGGTGTCTCTGGGGTTGAAGTGATTGTCGATTGCGATCGCCGAGATCAGAACCATCCCCTTCGCCAGATCCTGGACCTGGCCCGACAAATTCATCAGGGTCATGCCGTTGCGCAAGACGCTGATCAGCAGCACGCCGATGATGACGTTGACCACCCCGCCGCGCCCGCCCCGAAGCGGGATGCCGCCAAGCACCACCACCATGATCACCTCGAACAGCAGCGCGCCGTTGGTGACGATGCGAAAATCCACCGTGCCGCTGGCGCTGGCGATGACGATCCCGGCGATCGCCGCCGCCAGGGCCGAATAGACATAGGCCCAGATGGTCGCGATCCGCACCGAAAACCCGGTCAGGCGCGCGGCGACGAAATTGTCGCCCATGGCGTGGAACACCCGCCCCAGCACCGTCCTGGTCAGCAGGACATGGGTGATCGCCAGCGCCAGCGCCGCGATCGCCGCCGGGACCGGCAGGAACAGGATCTTGCCGGTCGACAGGAACGTCATGATCGGCAGATCCTTGGGGATCAGCACCAGAAATTCGCCCTGCAGGATGCCCCATCGCCCGAACCCGGCGATCAGCATCGCCGTCGCCAGGGTGCTGAGCAGGGCGGGGATCTCGATGAAGGCGATCAGCCAGCCGTTCAGCGCGCCAAAGCCGATCGCCAGCAGAAACGTCGCGGCCAGCGCCGCCCCGTAGCCCGATCCCTGGCTCAGCATCAGGCCGAACACGGAGGAGACGGCGACCATCACCGCCACCTGCGACAGGTCGAGCCCGCGCGTGATGATCACCACCGCCATGCCGCAGCTCAGCACCGTCAGCGCGGCGGAGTTGCGCACCATGTTGGACAGGTTCCCGAGCGTCGCGAAGCCGTCGATGGTGGCCGAGAACAGCAGGATGAAGACAAGCGTCAGCGCCAGAACGATGACTTCCAGCCGCCGCCGGACCAAAAGCCGCGCCGGCCCCTGCGCCGCGCCGGGCCGGGCCGCGCGGCCCCCGGGGGGGGGCGTCGGGCTCCGGCCGGGGCGGGATGACGCGGCGGGCGTGTTCAATGGGTGTCCGCCCGTCTGATGTCGGGGCCGCTCTCGCGGCGCGTCGCCCGGGTTCTCATCCCGTCACCCGGCGGTTTCATGGGCGGCGGCGGCGGCCATGCCGTCGCCGCCGACGATGGCCCCGATCACCTCGGTCATGGTGGTCTGGGCGGTGGTCAGCACCGCCGCCGCGCGCCCGTGGCGCAGCACCACGATGCGGTCCGTGACGCTCAGCACGTCGTTCAGACGATGCGAGATCAGGATCACCGCGATGCCCTGGGATTTCAGCTTGCGGATCAGGTCGAGCACCCCCTGAACCTCGCGCACCGCCAGCGCGGCGGTGGGTTCGTCCATGATCACCACGCGCGGATCGAAGGTCAGCGCCCGGGCAATGGCCACGGTCTGCTGCTGGCCGCCGGAAAACGACCCCACGGGGCGGTTGATCGAGGGCAGGGTCGCGCCCAGCCCGTCGATCATCGCCTGCGCCCGCGCATCCATCTTGCGCTTGTCCACCATGCCGGGGATCAGGCCCAGAAACGACTTCGTCGGCTCGCGGCCGAGGAAGATGTTGCTGGACACGTCCTGCTGCCGGGCCAGCGCCAGATCCTGATAGATCATCTCGATTCCCCGGGACCGGCGCGCCCCCGGATCGAGATGCAGGATCGAGTCGCCGTCCAGCGTGATCGCGCCCCGGTCCGCCCGATAGATGCCGGTGACGGTTTTCATCAACGTGGACTTGCCGGCCCCGTTGTCGCCCACCAGCCCCACCACCTCGCCCGCGGCCACGTCGAAGCCGACCCCGTGGAGCACGTCCACGGACCCGAAGCTTTTATGAACGTCTGATATGGACAGGAGCGTCATACGTTGGCCGCCTTGCGAACCTGATACTGGTCGATGAACACCGCGAAAATCAACACCGCGCCGATGGCCATGGTCTGATAGTAGGACTGGACCGCCAGAAGGTTCAGGCCGTTTTGCAGCACGCCCATGATCAGCGCGCCGATCACCGAGCCGAGAATCGACCCCCGCCCGCCGAACAGGTTGGTGCCTCCGATGATCGCGGCGGTGATCGCGGTCAGTTCGTAGCTGATGCCGGCGGTGGGGTCGCCGGAATTGATCCGCGCCATGAACAGCATGCCCGCAAGCCCCGCCAGCCCGCCGGACAGGGTGTAGAGGATCACCCGCAGCCGCGCGACCTTGATGCCGGCGGTGCGCGCGGCGTTTTCGTTGTCGCCGATCGCCAGGGTGTGCTGGCCGAACCGGGTGAAGGCCAGAATGAAATGGGTGATCGCCGCCACGCCCAGAAAGATCACCACCGGCATGGGGATGCCGAACGGGCGCCCCTGCCCCAGAAACAGCAGCCCGTCGGGCAGGCCGTAGATCACCCGCCCGTCCGAGATCACCAGCGCCAGCCCTCGCGCCAGCCCCATCATGCCGAGCGTGACGATGAAGGCGGGCACGAAGGCGCGGGTCACCAGCTGGCCGTTGACGAAGCCCGCCGCGGCGCCGGCCCCGATGCAGGCGGCGACGCTGACCACGGCGGGCAGCCCCAGATTGACCGCCGCGAAGGCGCCGACCACGCCGGACAGCCCCATGACCGAGCCCAGCGACAGATCGAGCCCGCCCGACCCGATGACGAAAGTGGCCGCGATCGCCAGCACGCCGATGGTCGAGGTGGCCAGCAGGATGTTGAGAAAATTGCTCACCGACAGGAAATACGGCGACAGGATCGACATGGTCACGCCCAGGCCGATCAGCACGATCAGCGATTCCAGCCGCACGCGCAGCCGGTCCTCCGAGGCGGTCTGGGCGCGGCGCCACAGGCTGGGTTTGTTGGCGACGGGTGGCGCGGTCATTCCGGTCTCCGGTCCTGGGGGGGGGGTGGGGGCGGGATCGCGGGCGCACGCGGCGCCCGCGATCCCGCGATTCGGCTTACTTGACGAATTCCAGCATCGGCTCCGTGCCGGCCTCCAGAATCGCCTTGGTCAGCACCATGGTCGGCACGTCGACATTGGCGGGGACGGTTTCGCCGGCCAGCGCCTTCTGCACGTTTTCGACCGCCTGCTTGCCGACCAGATAGGGCAGCTGCGCCACCGAGGCGCTCAGCCGCCCGGCCTTGATCGATTTCACCGCGTCCGAGTTGCCGTCGACGCCGATGATGACGATGTCGCCGCCCTTGCCCGCCGCGAACACCGATTCGACGGCGCCCAGCGCCATGCCGTCATTGGCGGCGAAGATGCCCTTCAGATCGGGGTTGCGGATCAGGATGTCATTGGTGATCGACGCCGCCTTGCCCCGGTCCCAGTCGCCGGGCAGCGAGGCCACGATCTTCAGCCCCGGCGCCAGTTCGGCCAGCCGGTCGGCGAAGCCCACCGCGCGCTTCTTGCCGGTGACGTTGCCGGAAAGCCCTTCGATCACCAGAACGCCGCCGGTGGCGTCGGCGCCCAGCTGGGACACCATGTAATCGGCGCCCTGCGCGCCCGCGGCCACATTGTCCGAGCCGATGCGAAAGGTGATGGCGATGCCCTCGGCCTTCAGGATGGCGGGGTCGAGATTGCCGTCCAGATCCACCACCTTGATGCCGCTCGCCTGCGCCGCCTTCAGGCAGGGCAGCAGGTTGGTGGAGTTGATCGCCGCGGTGATCATCGCCACCGGCTTGCGCTCCAGCATGGTGTTGCAGACGTTGAGCTGGGATTCCGCCGCCTGGTCGCTTTCCACCGCCTGCACGAAATACGGCACGCCGGCGGCGGCGGCGCCTTCCTCGACCCCCTGCCCCATCGCGCCCCAGAACGGGTTGGCGAGGGTCTTCATCAGCACGCCGTATTCGCCGCCCTCCGCTTGCGCCGCCGACGCCGCGCCAAGCGTCAGGGCCACCGCGGTCGCGGCGGCGAGTTTCGTCGCCATGTTCGAGATGCACGCCATTTCTTTTCTCCCATTTGCCAGAATGCCCGCCCTGCGGGCGATTGCCGCGAGGTATTACGGTCCTCGCTGTTGGTTTCGGGGCCGATCAGCCGGATCGGCCCCGACGATGCTCAGGGACTCGCGTTCCTGAAAGTCACAGGGTTCAAGTCGCCCCACCGGGGCGCCGTCTTCGCCGTCGATGCGCAGGATCAGGCGCTCGAAGGCATGCTCGGCCATTTGCGCCACCGGCTGCACCACCGCCGCCACCGACGGATAGGTGGCCTGCATCCATTCCGCGTCGTCAAAGCCCACCAGCGAAACGTCCTGCGGGCAGCGCAGACCGCGGCGGCGGAACTCCGACACCGCGACCAGCGTCGCCTTCTGGGACAGCGCGAACACCGCCGTGGGGCGGCTGCGGTCCAGATACGCGGACAGCGCGGCGCGAAGATCCGCCAGCGGGCCGTCGGCCAGCGCCACGTCAACGCGCATCTGCGGGCAGCGGGACGCCGCCTCGCCGCTGAACCCGGCGATGCGGGCGCGGATGTTCTTGGACAGGTCGTCGGGCCCCAGCAGCAGCGCGTGGCGGTGACCGCCGGCGATCAGCTCGGCGGCGACCCGGGCGCTGGCGTCGGCGTTGTCGGCGGTGACGGTGTCAAAGGCGTCGTTGGCGATGGCGCGATCGACCAGCACGCCGGTCATGCCGAAATCCTTCATGGCCGCCGCCCCGGCCCCGCGTTCGCTGCGCACCGGGGCGAGAATGGTGCCGGCGACCCGCCAGTCATGCATCCGTTCCAGCAGCCGGCGTTCGCGGGCCTCGGATTCGTGGCTGGAGGCGATGACCAGGCTGTAGCCGGCGTTCTCCGCCAGGATCTCGATGCGCGAGGTCAGGCGCCCGAAAAATTCGCTTTCCAGCTCTGGCACCACGATGCCGATGATCCGGCGGGTTTCGCGGCGCAGGTCGGAGGCCAGCGGGTCCACGCGGTAGTTCAGGTCCTTGACCGCGAGGCGCACCTTCGCGGCGTTGGCCGGCTTCACCGTCTTGTCGCCGCGCAGCACCTTGGACACGGTCGCGGCGGACACCGCGGCGCGGCTGGCCACGTCGTGAATGGATGCGCGCCCCTTGTTCCTGCCGACCACCTGTGCCCCCCCGCATGTCTTGCCGAAAAAAATAAATCGATTTACAACTTTTTGTAAACCGATTTATTTTGACCCGTGTCAGCAGATCCCCCGGAGGAGCCATGCCCGATTCCCGAAAACCGCTGGTTGTTTCGGCGCCCCATCCCCGCACGATCGACCTGATTTTCAGCCCCCCGCAAAAGGCGAAGCTGTTCGCCGCATACGACATCCTCGAAACCACGCCCGAGGCGGTCGCCGGCCTGCCGCCCGAGACCCTGAACCGGACCCGCTACATCCTGGGTCAGCCGGATCTGTCGCTCGAAGCGCTGAAAAACATGCCCCGGCTCAAATGCGTGTTCAACGTCGAGACCAATCTGTTCGACAACATGCCCTACGACCACCTGTTCCGGACCGGCGTGCATGTGGTGACCACCGGCGCGGTGTTCGCCCAGCCGGTGGCCGAGATGGGGCTGGCCATGGCGCTGTGCCTGGCGCGCGGCGTGATCGACGCGGATCTGGATTTTCGGGCCGGCCGGGAATTGTGGGGCGGCGAAGGCAACGCCGGGGCGCGGCTGATCGCGGGCGCGGAGATCGGGCTGATCGGCTTTGGCGATCTTGGTCAGGCGCTGGCCAGGACGCTCGGCGGGTTCTCGCCGAGGATCAGCGTGTTCGACCCATGGCTGCCGCCCTCGATGCTGGAGGAGCAGGGCGTGCGCCCCGCAAGCCTCGACGCGGTGCTCGCCGACAGCGATTTCCTGTTCGTCGCGGCCTCGGTGACCACCGAAAACAGGGGGTTTCTCGATGCCGAGGCCTTCGCGCGGATGAAGCCGGGCGCCGCGTTCATCCTGCTCAGCCGGGCCGATGTGGTGGATTTCGACGATCTGATCGCGGCGGTGGCCAGCGGGCGCATCACCGCCGCCAGCGACGTGTTTCCGCAAGAACCCCTGGCCGCGGATCACCCGGTGCGCGCCCTGAAGGGGTTCGTGCGCTCGGCGCATCGGGCGGGGGCGCTTGATTCCGCGTTCCTGAAAATGGGCGACATGGTGCTGGAGGACATGGATCTGATGGATCGCGGCCTGCCGCCCATGCGCTGCAAGCGCGCGGAGCGCGAAACCGTGTCGCGCATGCGGTCGAGGCCGGTGACCCGGAACTGATCCGCCCGGGCGCGACGCCGCGCGGCAAGGGCGTCAGGTGGCAAGGGCGTCAGGTGGCAAGGGCGTCAGGTGGCGAGGGCGTCAGGTGGCGAGGGCGTCAGGTGGCGAGGGCGTCAGGTGGCGAGGGCGTCAGGTGGCGAGCGAATAATCCGCGGCGCGGCTGTTGGCCGTCACGAACCGGCCATTGGGCATGTCGTTGTTCTCGACCTTGCGCGCCGCCTCCGCCGCCGGAACCCCCAGCCGCGCCCAGCGCCGGGTCAGGCGCTCGCGCAGGACCGCGGCGTCGGTCTCGATCATCACCGTGATGTCGAAGCCCGCCGCCAGACCGCCCCAGGGCGGCTGGTCGAGCAGCAGGTAATTGCCCTCGGCGACGATGATCCGGCTGTCCCGCGGGATCAGCCGCGCCCCGGCGCGGGCGATTTCGATGTCGCGATCGAACACCGGCGCCGCCACGACATCCTCGTCGTCGGCGCGCAGGCGGGCGAGCATGTGAACCAGCCCGCCAACGTCGAAAGTGTCCGGCGCGCCCTTGCGGGACAGACGGCCCAGATCGCTCAGAACCCGGTCGTCATAGTGATAGCCGTCCATCTCCAGCAGCGCGGCGACGCCGGGGCGCGCGCGGTTCAGCGCCGCCGCCAGCGCGCCGGCGACGCTGGATTTGCCGGATCCGGGCGGGCCGGCGATCGCCACGATGACGCGCCGGTCGCCCGGGCGGGCCAGCAGCCGGGTTCTCAGGTCCTCGATATCGGTCTTTCGCGTCATTCGGGATCACCCGTTCGCCGCCCGGGCCTGCGCGCCGCGCCCATGCCTCAGATCAACCGATACTGACGCGCCTTGTTGCGCAGGAACGGCAGGCCGTCGCCCATCACCTCGGCCTCGTCGCGCGCCACCGGGCGCCAGACCGACAGGCCGAAGGCGATCTCCGGCGGCATGTTGATGAAGCTTTCCATGGCCAGCCCGCCCTTGAAGCCGATCGCCGCCAGGGTGGCGAAGATCTCGTTCCAGTCGCAGGTGCCGGCGCCGGGCGTGCCGCGGTCGCTTTCCGACAGGTGAATGTAGCGCAGATGCTCGCGCGCATCGAGAATGCCGTTGGCGGCGCCCTTTTCCTCGATATTCATGTGATAGGTGTCGAGATGCAGGAAAATATTGTCCGAACCCACCTTCTCGATCATCGCGACCCCCTGCCAGCCGGTGTTGATCAGGTGGTTTTCATAGCGGTTCACCGGCTCGATCCCGAACGAAATCCCCCGGGATTTCGCGTGTTTCGCGGCGGCGCCCAGCGCGCGCGCCACGTTGTCGAGCTCCGCCTCGCTCGGCGGATGCCCGGTGCGCTCGCCGATCCCGCCATAGGTCACGCCGCTGAGCGCCTCGGCGCCCATGTCGGCGGTCTTGTCGATGGCCGCGATCAGATGCGCGACCGCCGCGTCGGGATTGCGCGAGGGCCAGGCCGCCTCGGGCAGCCCCAGCGAACAGACCGCCCGCAACCCGGTCCCGTCCAGCAGCGCGCGGGTGTGCGCCGCATCGACGGACGGGGCGTCGAGCAGGGCGATCTCGATGAAATCCATCTTGTGGCCCACCGCCGCGGCAACCGCCTTTTCCGCCCCGGCGCGGTCCCATTTCATGGTCCACATGCTGGTGTGAACGCCAAAGCCTTCCATGTCTGAGCCCCCTCGATTGGCCACGGGTTTCCGGGTTTCCGATCTGGGTCCCGGTCTGGTGTCTGGGCGGCGCGGCACGCGCGGGATCCGCCCGGCGGCGGTTGCGCCCTCGCATGCGCGCCGTCATTGGCGCTCAGGCAATGAAAGGCGCGCAGGATAGTCAAGGCAATTCGCGCCGCGCTCACGGTCGAGGCGGAGGCGGGCGGCTTGCAGGCCGGGAACGGGACCGTCCCGGGCAGCGGCGGCCACGCCGGGAAAACGCCGATGAAAGCCGGGGCCCCGCGGACCGGACCGCCGCGCCTACAGGCGGCGACCGGTGTCGGCGTCGAACAGATGCAGCGCGCCGTCCCGGATGCGGAACGCCGCGCGGGCGCCGATTCGCAGGCCGCCGAGCGCCTCATGGGGCGCCACGGATTTCCAGAATGCGCCGTCGTCGGAGCGCATGTGCAGGATCGCCCGCGGGCCGAGCAGTTCGATCAGGGTGATTTCACAGGAAAACCGGTTGCGCCCCGCCGCCCCGCCGCCCGCGACCAGCAGCAGGTCGTCGGGGCGCACGCCCGCGACCACCGACTGGCCTTCGCGCCCCGCGGCCGCGCAGTCGAGCCTGCCCACCGGCGTGGCGACGCAGCCCGCGCCTTCGATCGCGCCGGGCAGGAAATTCATCCCCGGGCTGCCGATGAACCCCGCCACCATGCGGGTCTCGGGGCGAAAGAAGATGTCCTCGGGCGCGCCCTGCTGTTCGATCCGCCCGGCATTCATGATCACGATCCGGTCGGCCATGGTCATGGCCTCCTCCTGATCATGGGTCACGTAGATGGTGGTGGCCTTCAGCCGCTTGTGCAGCTGCAGGATCTCGGCGCGCATCTCGACGCGCAGCTTGGCGTCGAGATTGGACAGCGGTTCGTCGAACAGGAACGCCTTGGGTTCGCGCACGATCGCCCGGCCGATCGCCACGCGCTGCTGCTGACCGCCCGACAGCGCGCGCGGCTTGCGATCGAGCAGCCCGGCGATGCCCAGCATCTCCGCGGTTTCGCGCACCTTGCGGCGAATCTCGTCGGGCGGGACCTTCCGCGCCTTCAGTCCGAACCCCATGTTCCGCTCGACGCTCATGCTCGGATACAGCGCGTAGTTCTGGAACACCATGGAGATGTCGCGCTCGCGCGGCTCCAGCGCGGTCACGTCGCGCCCGTCGATGCGGATCTCGCCGGCGCTCACCGGCTCCAGCCCCGCCAGCAGGCGCAGGGTCGTGGACTTGCCGCAGCCGGAAGGCCCCAGCAGCACGGTGAATTCGCGCGCCGCGATGTCCAGATCGATCCCCTTCAGGATCTCGACCGCGCCGTAAGTCTTGCGCAGCCCCTTGAATGAAACATAACCCATGCGCCCGCCCCTAGTATTTCACCGCGCCGCCGCCAATGCCGCGCACCAGATGTTTCTGGATGAAGAACGACAGGATCAGCACCGGCACGATGGCGATCAGGATCGCCACCGCCATCTTGCCCATGTCCACGCCGCGAAAGGTCCAGTAGCCGGCGATCGCCACCGGCAGGGTGCGGCTGTCGTTGCCGGTCAGCAGCAGCGCGTAGAACAGGTCGTTCCACGACAGCACGAAGCCGAACACCCCCGCCGCCGCGAGGCCGGGGCGCACCACCGGCAGGATCACCTGGCGGAAAGCCTGAAAGCGGGTGCAGCCGTCGATCATCGCCTGGTTTTCCAGATCCTTGGGCACCTCGTCGAAGAAGCCGATCAGGAACCACGTCACCACCGGGACCACGAAGGACAGATGCGCGGCGATCACCCCGGCGAGCGAATCGATCATCTGCAATCGGTAGAGCGCCAGGAAGAACGGCAGGATCAGAATCGCCGGCGGCATCATCTCGGCGGCCAGGATCGAATACCGCGCGCCCCGATAGCCGCGATAGCGCGAGAACGCATAGGCGGCCGGACAGCCGACAAGCAGCGCGATGGCCACCGTGACGACGGCGACGATGAAGGAATTCAGGATGTTGACCGGCGTCTTCGACTGCACCAGCACCTCGGTCCAGTTCGCCCATGTCGGCGTGAACAGCCAGATGTCGGGCCGCGCGCCCAGCTCCGGCGGCTTGATCGATTCCAGAAACACCCAGAGAAACGGGAACAGCACCGCCGCAAGCGCCAGCGTGACGGCCAGGACGGCGGCGACGCGCGCCAGCGGTCGGGGGAAATCGAACATCAGTCCCGCGGCTCTTCGCGCCGCGCGGCCCTGACCAGCGCGATCACCAGACCCATGGTGACAAGGATCAGCAGGAAGGCGGCGGCGGCGGCCTCGCCCATGCGGAAATAGCGGAATCCGGTCTTGTAGATGAAGAACATGATGGTTTCGGTGGCGTCGCCGGGGCCGCCGCGGGTGATGGCGAACACGTATTCGAACACCTTGAACGCGTCGAGCGCCCGGATGATCAGCGCCACCGCGATCACCGGGCGCAGCATCGGCAGGGTCACCTGCCGGAAGGTCAGCCAAGCGCCGGCCCCGTCGACCCGCGCCGCTTCGAACGGCGCCCTGGGCAGGGATTCCAGCCCGGCGAGGAACATCAGCAGCATGAAGGGCGTCCACTGCCAGACATCGATCAGGATGATCGAGAACAGCGCCAGGTCGGGGCCGAACCAGTCGATCGACACCCCGATCCGCCCCAGATAATGCGTGATCACCCCCATTTCGGAATTCAGCATGAAGCGGAACATCAGGCCGACGGCGATGGGCGTGATGAACATCGGCGCCAGCAGGATCGAGCGCACGAAATTCCGGAACCGCACCAGCTTCTGAACCAGGACGGCCAGCGACAATCCCAGGATCAGTTCCAGCGTCACCGCCCCGAACACGAAGACCAGCGTGTTGCCCATGGCGTTCAGAAACGCCGGGTCGGCGGCGATGTAGGCGTAGTTCTCGATCCCGCGCCACTGAATGTCGTTCAGCCGGGTCAGGCGATAATCATGCAGCGAGATCCAGGCGGAAAACGCCAGCGGGTAGAGCATCACCGCCGACAGAACCAGCGCCAGCGGCAAGACCAGTCGGTGTTTGAGCTGCATCGCGCCCCCCCTCGGCGATTGGTCCGCGCCGTGCGTTTCGCGCGGCGCGGCGGTTCAGGCGTTGCTCAGCGGTTGGCCCGCGCCACGGCGGCGGCGGCGTCGTCAAGCGCCTGCTGCGGGGTCTTCTGACCCGCGACGGCGGCGCTCAGCTCGGCGCCGACGATGTCGATCAGTTCTTCGGCGTGATCGCCGGTCGCCAGCGGCGCGGCGTCTTCGAGAATGCCCTTGAGCGTGGTGTAATAGGCCTTGCCGTAGCCCTTTTCCCAGACCTGCGGATCGTCGAGCACGCTGTTGCGCACCGGGGCGCCGCCCATGACGGCGCGGCGCTTTGCGACCTCGGGGCTGGTGATCCAGGACACGTATTTCCACGCCGCCGCCTTGTCGGTCGCATTGGCGGTGATCGCCCAGGACCACAGCCCGAGCACCGCCTTGCCGCCGGGCGCCTCATGCAGGGCGAACTTGCCGGCCAGGTCGCCCGACATGCCGCCCTTCCTGTTCAGCGCCGGCAGCATCCAGTTGTAGGACAGCATGGTCGCCGCCTTGCCCGAGGCCACGGCGCGCAGCGCCTCGTCAAAGCCCCAGTTCAGCGAATTGGCCGGCGCGGCGTTCTGGTAGGCGTCGATGTATTGCTCCAGCGCCCGCTTCGCGGCGGCGTTGTTGATGATGATGTTCCCGTCATCGTCGAACAGCTCGCCGCCGTTGGCATAGAGCCAGTTCTTCCACTCCTCCATGATCTTGTAGCCCTTCTGGGGCTGCATCGCGGCGCCGTAGAAGCCGTCCCCGGTCAGGCCTTTCACCGTCGCGACGTATTCTTCGATGGTGGTCGGAACCGCGAGGCCCCTTTCGTCGAAGATGTCCTGACGCACGATCAGCCCGAGCGCGTAATTGTAGTAGGGCACGCCGTAGGTCTTGCCGTTCACCACGCCGATCTCCGCCAGCGCCGGGATGAAATCGCCGTAATCGTAGCCTTCGGTCGCGGCGATCAGGTCGTCGAGCGGCGCCAGATAGCCGGCGCCGGAGAATTCCTCGGCCCATGGGTTGTCGATGATGATCACGTCATAGGTCGCCGACGGCGCCAGTGACGACGTCAGGATCTTGTCGCGCATGGCGTCGAAGGGCATGGCGTCGAAATTCACCGTGACGTCGGGATTCTCGGCCATGAAATCGGCGGTCAGGGCCTTGACGACGTCGTAGTCGGGCACCTCCTCCATGATGACGTTCAGTTCGGCCGCGCCGGCCTGCCCGGCGCCCAGCGCCGAGGCCAGAAGCAGCGCCGCCAGCGGCGACGTTTTCAGGTTTCCTGTCATTGCGTTTCTCTCCCTGGATTGATTTTCTGGTCGTCAGGTCGTTTTCCGGTCGTCAGGTCATGTAGACGCCGCCGGTGACGTTGACCGCCTGCCCGGTCATGAAGCGCGCCGCGTCCGAGGCCAGGAACAGCACCACGCCGGCCACGTCCTCGGGATCTTCCAGCCGCCCCAGCGGCGTCTGGTCGATATAGGAGCGGCGCACCGCGTCGGGGGTGCTGCCCAGCAATTCGGCCTCCCAGTCGACCTCGCGATCCTGCATCGGCGTGCGCACGAAACCGGGGCAGACGGCATTCACGCGGATGCCGTCGGCGGCGTGTTCGCGCGCCAGCGCCTGAGTCCAGCCGACGACCGCGAACTTGCTGGCCGAGTAATGCGCCAGCATCGGCGCGCCGACCTTGGCGGCCAGCGAGGCGGTGTTGACGATCACGCCCTTGACGCCGTGATCCAGAAAGTGCCGCACCGCGACCTGGTTGGTCAGGAACACGCCCCTGGCGTTGACGTCGAAGTTGAAATCCCAGTCCGCCTCGGTCAGATCCAGCGCCCGCTTCATGCTGGACACCCCGGCATTGGCGTGCACCGCCCCGACCGGCCCGAAGGCCTCGCGCGCCGCGGCGAAGGCCGCCTCGATCGACGCCTTGCGCCGCACGTCGATCTCGCAGCCCATGGCGCGCGCGCCCAGCGCCGCCGCCGCCCGCGCCGCCGCGTCGCCGTCCAGATCCGCGATCGCCACATTGTCGCCGGCGCGGTGGAAGGCTCGCGCCGCGGCCAGCCCGATTCCGTTGGCGCCGCCGGTCACGATTACGGTTCTGGTCATCGAATCCTCCCTGATCAGCCGGAAAATACGATCCTTTTCACACATAAAGCAACAGCTTTTTGTTTGATTTTGTTTGTTTGCGTTTGTATAAGCCAAATACCAACAAGGGAGCCCGGCCATGTCAGGCAAGCGGATGCCTGCCGTCATGCGGCACGAACTGATCCTCAAGAAGCTGGACGTGAAGGGATTCGCGACCACGCTGGACTTCGCCCGCTGGCTGTCTGTGTCGGACATGACCGTGCGCCGGGATTTCGACCATCTGGCCGACAAGGGCCTGCTGACGCGCACCCATGGCGGCGCGGCGTCGCTCAAGCGCGGGGCCGGCCAGGCGGTGGACCTCGTCGAACCCAAGGTGTCCGAACGCGAACAGCGCGCCAGATCGGCCAAGGCGGCGATCGCGCGCTGCGCGCTGGCCATGATCGAACCCGACCAGACCGTGGCGCTGGACATCGGCACCACGACATTCGCGCTGTCCCGGCTGATGCATGACGCCCGCGCGACCGTGTTCACCAGCAGCCTCAAGATCGCCGCGTCGCTGGCCGAGACCCGCCCGCAGGTCTATGTGCCCAGCGGCCGCATCAACGGCAGCGAACCCTCGGTCGTGGGCCCGCAGGCGGTTGATTTCCTTCGCGGATTCTATTTCGACATCGCCTTCATCGGCGCCTCGGGCCTGACCGCCGAGGGGCTGTTCGACTATTCGCTGGACGACGCCGAGATCAAGCGCGCCTTCGTCGAGCGGTCGCGCACCACCGTCGCCCTGCTCGACAGCACCAAGTTCGACCGCATCTCGGTGGCCGCGATCTGCGCGCCGCCCGCTCTCGACGTGATCGTCACCGACGCCGAGCCGCCCCGCGCCCTGCGCGACACGCTGACCGCCGCCGGGGTGCGCGTCGAGGTGGCCGTTTCGCAAGCACTGGCAAGCACTGGAAGGAACCCGGAATGATCTTTGACTTCTTTGGCGACAGGAAAAAGGCCGTCATCGCCATGTGCCATATCGGCGCCCTGCCCGGATCGCCGCTGTATGAGCCCGACGGCGGCATGGACAAGCTGATCGAGGGCGCGCTCGCGGATATCGAAAAGCTGCAGGCCGGCGGCGTCGACGCCATCATGTTCGGCAATGAAAACGACCGTCCCTATCTGCTGAAGGCGACCCCGGAAAGCGTCGCCGCCATGACCGCCGTCATCGCCGCCTGCCGCCCGGCGCTCAAGACGCCTTTCGGCGTCAACTACCTGTGGGATCCCGACGCCTCGGTCAGCATCGCCGTCGCCGCGCAGGCGCAGTTCGTGCGCGAGATCTTCACCGGCGTCTTCGCCTCGGACATGGGGGTCTGGGCGCCCGATTGCGCAACGCCCGCGCGCAAGCGGCGCAATCTGCACCGCCCGGACCTGAAGATGCTGTTCAACATCAACGCCGAATTCGCCCATTCGCTGGATCGGCGCCCGATCGGTCTGCGGGCGAAATCGGCGGTGTTTTCGTCCCTGGCCGACGCCATCCTGGTGTCCGGGCCGATCACCGGCCAGCCGGCCGAGGCCTCGGACCTGCGCGCCGTCGCGCAGGCCGTGGGCGACATGGCCCCGGTCTTCGCCAACACCGGCGTCAATCTCGACAACGTCAAGGATGTGATGTCGGTCGCCGCGGGCTGCATCATCGGCACCCATTTCAAGATCGACGGCGACACCTGGAACCCGGTGGACGGCGACCGGGTCAAGCGGTTCATGGATGTCGTGAACGCGGCGCGCTGAGCATGGATTGCGTGATCGGCCTCGACATCGGCACCACATCCACGATCGGCATCCTGATCGCCCTGCCCGATCGGGCGCTGGCCATGGCCGACAGGCCCGTCGCCTTCAGCGCCCCGCGTCAGGGCTGGGCCGAGGAGGACCCGAACGAATGGTGGCGCAACGTCTGCGCCATCGCGCCCGAACTGATCGCGACCGCGGGGATCGACGCGGCGGCGATCCGCGCCGTCGGCGTCACCGGGATGCTGCCCGCGGTGGTGCTGCTGGACCGGGAGGGCGCGCTGCTGCGCCCCTCGATCCAGCAATCCGACGGGCGTTGCGGCGCCGAAGTGGCCGAACTGGCCGGCGAACTGGACGAAGCCGCCTTCGTGAAACGCGCCGGCAACGGCGTCAATCAGCAGCTGGTCGCCGCCAAGCTGCGCTGGATCGAACGCCACGAACCCGACGTGTTCGCCGGCATCGCCACGGTGTTCGGCTCCTATGACTTCATCAACTGGAAGCTCACCGGCGAACGCGCGGTGGAACAGAACTGGGCGCTGGAGGCGGGGTTCACCGATCTGTCCGACAACGCGCTGTCCGACGAACTGATCGCGCTGGCCCATATCCCGCGCGCCGCCGTGCCGCGCCGCGCGGTCTCGCATCGGGTTCTGGGCCGCGTCACCCCGGAGGCCGCCGCCGCCACCGGCCTGCCGGCCGGGATTCCGGTGGTGGGCGGCGCCGCCGATCACATCGCCTCGGGCTACGCCGCCGGGGTGATCGCGCCGGGCGACGCGCTGCTGAAATTCGGCGGCTCCACCGACATCCTGATCGCCACGTCCGAGGCCCGCCCCGATCCGCGCATGTTCCTCGACTACCACCTGCTGCCGGACATGTTCATGCCCAATGGCTGCATGGCCTCGGGCGGATCGGCGCTGAACTGGTTCGTCGAACGGCTCGCCGGGGGCGAACGCGACGCCGCGGCCGCCGCCGGGCTGAGCATGCACCAGCATCTTGACCGGATCGCGGCCGAAACCGCGCCGGGCGCCGACGGGGTGCGGATCATCCCCTATTTCCTCGGCGAAAAGACCCCGATCCACGACCCGGCGGCGCGCGGCGTCATCGCCGGGCTCAGCCTCAATCACGACCTGCGCCACATGTGGCGGGCGCTGCTCGAGGGCTTTGGCTACGCGTTTCGCCACCATATCGAGGTTTTTGGCGACATGGGGCGCCCGGCGACGCGCTGTCTGGCCTCCGACGGCGGGGCGAAATCGGGCCTGTGGATGCAGATCTGCGCCGACATCCTGCAGACGCCGATCCAGCTGCTGCGCGGGCATCCCGGGTCCTGTCTCGGCGCGGCCTGGATGGCGGCGATCGGCGCCGAACTGACCGAAGACTGGGCCGGGGTCACGCGTTTCGTGTCCTATGGCGACATCATCGCCCCAAACCCGGCGAACGCCGCGCTCTACGACGCCGGATACCGCCGGTTCCGCGCCGAATACGAAGCCCTGAAAGCGGCGCGGCCCGAACCCGGCGCCTGACGGCCGACGCACCGGCCCCGGGCGCGGCGCCGGCGCGCCTTCCCATGATCAGCGAGTCCATCTACACTGGCGGGGAGCGCATCGCGCCTCGCCCGGGGCCCGCCGGGGATTTGCATGCGCCTCGGCCTGACGACCGGCCCTGACGGGCCCGTCTGTTCCCGCGCGCCGCACGCCGCTGCATCGGCGCCGATTTTCCCGGAACAGACGCAAGCGTTGGCGTTCGCGTGGCATTGTCTGGCGTCGGCTTGCGTTTCAGCGACATGCCGGTCCGCCGCGATTTCAAACGCCCGCGGACCGCCCGTGGCCGCCGAATGGCTTGCCGTATTGCTTGCCGTATTGCTTGCCGTATTGTTTCAGGAGAATTCAACCATGTTCGGACTGTTCCGAGACCTGTTTTCCCGCCTGAAGCCACGGCGGTATTCGCCATCCGAGTCCGTGTTCCCCGATCTCGACGTCGACGGGCTGATCCGCCAGATCAGGCCTGCGGACAAGGGCGCCGAGCGGGGCGCCCGGGATCTGCCGCTGTCGGAAGTCGACGGGCTCGACCCCGTCGAGACCGAAATCATCGACGTGGTGAGCGAGCATCGCCGCCACGGGCTGAACAGCTACGATCAGCACATGCAGGTCTACGCGCAGCGCCTGGCGCGCGCCGTGGACGCCCGCGCGCGGATCGAAACCGAAGCGGAAACCGCGCGCACCGATTTCATCGCAAGCGCCAAGACCTGGAACAACCATCTGGCCGATCTGCGCAGCGCGCTCGATGACCGGAGTCACGAATACACCGCCTTCCGCCGCCGCCACCGCCTGACCGAACGCACGGCGCGCAATCCATGGCCGCTGATGCTCACCCTTGGGCTGGTGACGATCATGATCGTCGTCGAGGCGGCGATGAACGGCTATTTCTTTGCGCAAAGCAACGTGCTGGGGCTGCTTGGCGGCGCGACGGTGGCCCTGGTGATCTCGGTGGTCAATGTGGGCGTCTCGATCATCCTCGGCTGGTTCGGGCGCTGGATCGGGCATCGCGGCGCGTTCGCGACGCTGGTCGGGCTGGCGGTCATCCTGCTTTGGGTGGGATTCGCGGCCGGATTCAACCTGTCGGTGGGGCATTTCAGGGACGTGGCCGACGGGCGGCCGTGGAACGACGCGGCGATCGCCGCCCTGCGCAACCTTCAGGCGGCGCCGTTGCGCCTGCAAAGCCTTGAATCCTGGCTGCTGATCGGATTCGGCGCGCTGATCTCCTTTCTCGGGTTTCTCAAGGGGTTCAGTCTCGACGACCCCTATCCCGGCTACGGGCAGGTGGCGCGCCGGCTGCAGGCGGCGCGGGAAGACTACGCCAATGAGGCCGAAGCCGCCCATGACGAATTGCTGGAAAAGCGCGACGAGGCGAAGGAAAACCTCGAACACGCCGGCAGGCAGGCCCGGGACGAGATCAACGAGGCCGTGGACGTGGGCTGCGCCCGGCAGGGGCTCGCGGCGCAGCGGGATGTGTTTCTCGGCCATTGCGACGACGCGGCCATGCGGCTGCTGACGATCTATCGGGAGGCCAACGCCACGGCGCGCGACACCCCGGCCCCGGCGCATTTCGCCCGCGATCACCGGTTCCCCGCGATCGAGGACGGCCATGGGCGCGATGCCCGACGCAGCCGCGCCCAGGACGCGATCGACCGGATCGAAACCGCCGTCGACAAGGCGGTGCGGGATATCTTCAAGGCCTTCGACGCGGCGATCGGATCGCATCCTTCGGTGGACGAGATCGAGCGTCAGGCCGCGCGACGCAACCGCCCGGACACGCCCGCCGCCGCGGCCGAGGCGGTGTGATGGCGCGCCGCGGGCGCGGATCCCGGCGCCGCCGCGGTTTCGGCGCGAACGCGCTTGGCGCCGCGTTGCTGGCGCTGGCGCTCGCCGCGCTCGCCGCGCTCGCCTGGGTCAATTTCACCGTCAGGCCGGAAAGGCTCGACCCGGTCACCCTGTGCCCCGACACGGGGCCCCTGGCGCAGATGGCGATCCTGCTTGACATGACCGACCCGGTGTCGCCGACGCAGCTTGCCGCCGCCCGCGCGCTGATCGAGCGGGAGATCGACAACGCCGCCCACGGCGCGCGGATTTCGCTGGCGCTGGTCAGCCCGGACCCGGCGATGCGCGGCAAGGCCCGCTTTTCGCTGTGCAAGCCGCGCACGGGCGAAGACGCGAACGCGCTCTACGAAAACCCGGCCCTGATCGCGGCGCGCTATCGCGACGGCTTCGCGGCGCCGCTGCAAGCCGCGCTGCGCGGGCTGCTTTCGGCGCAGGGCGCGAAATCCTCGCCGATCATGGAATCGATCCAGGCGCTGGTCGCCGACGCGCCGGGGTTTCGGGTCTTCGAGGGGCCGCGCAAGCTGGTGATCTTCTCCGATCTCATGCAGCACAGCGAGGCTTTCAGCTTCTACCGCCGGCAGGACTGGTCCGATCTTGAACGCTCCGGCGCCACGGCGCGCTTCGCCCGCAGCCTGAACGGCGTGGAGACGGTGATCCTGCGCATCCCCCGCCGGAACGCGCCCGACGCCGACATCGACGATTTCTGGACCCGCTATCTCGACGCCCAGGGGGCGGCCTCGGTGCGGCTCCACGTCATCGGCGACCTGTAGGCGGGGGGAGGACGCCCATGACCAAGACCGATCGCCCCCGCGCCGTCCACGGGCTCGCCATGCGCGAGGCGCTGGACAAGATCCTGCTGCTCGCGGCCGGGATCCTCGGCGTCGCCGGCGGGCTGGCGCTCAAGGCCCTGAACGCCCCGATCCTCGCCCCGGCGCTGTTCTCGGCCGGCGTGCTCTTCGCCTATGTCCTGCTGACCTGGGCCATCGGCAAACTGAAGCTCGATCCCGAAACCATCGGCGACAATTGCTACTATCTGGGGTTCATCTTCACCCTGGCGAGCCTGGCCTACACGCTGTACGGGCTGTCCAGGACCCCCGAGGACATCACGCTGATCAGCGACATCGTGTCGGGATTCGGCGTCGCGCTGAGTTCGACCATCATCGGCGTGATGCTGCGGGTGTTCCTGCTGCAGTTTCGGCCCGACATGGTGGCCAAGGACCGCGAAACCCGGATCACTTTGCAATCCGCGACCCGGGATTACCGCACCGCGCTGGCGCAAAGCACCACCGCGCTGAAGCAGTTTTCGCTGGAAACCCAGCAGAAGCTCGCCGAGCATCATGAACGCATGCGCGCCGACGGCGCGCGGGCGACGGAGGACCAGCGCCGCCGCATCGCCGAGGACGCCAGGCAAAGCGGCGAGGCGCTGCAAAAGGCGGCCATGGACGCCGCGCGCCAGTCGATCGGCGCGATCGAGGCCGTGGCGCGCGCCTCGGCCGCGCGCTCCGAGAAGGCCGCGCTGGACTCGGCCGAGCGCACCCGAATGATCCTGCAGGGTTTCGCCGTCGACATGGCCCAGGTGATCGACGCGCTGAATGTCAGGACGGCCGCGCTCGCCCGCGCCGGCGACGAGGCGGGGGACTCCGTCTCGGCGGGGGCCGAACGGCTTCAGGAGGCCATGGAGCGATTCACCGCGAGCATCGAGACCGCGACGCCGGGGATCGAGGACTCGGCCCGCCGGATGGCCGAGGCGACCCGCGCCGTCGCGGCGGCCGCCGAGGAGGCCGCGCAGCGCGATCCGGGCGCCGCATCGCGCGCGGCGGCGCGGACATCCCGTCGTCGCTGGCCCTGGCGCTGGTTCGGCGGCGACCGATGAGCCCCGTCGATCGCCATATCGGCGGCGAGGGCGCCCAGTATCGCCGCGGCGCGCTGATGGGCTTCACCGTGGCCGAAAGCTTCATGCTCATCGCCTTCGCCCTGCTGCTGCTGCTGGTGCTCTGGCGCTATGACGCCGCCGAACGGGACCGCGCCATGGAGGATCTGGCGCCGGCCCAGCGCGCCGCCATCGCGCGGGCGGCGCTTGAGGGAACCCTCGACGGCGTGCTCGCCCTGCCCCGCGACGCGGGCGCGCGCGACGCGCTGCGCGCGGGGGCGGTGATCGCCGACAAGGCGCGCCTGTCCGAACTGGAGGCCGCAACCCGGCTGGTGGCGGCGCAGGACATGCGCCGCCTGGCGGAGGCCGCCGCCATCCTGCCCGAGGACGCGCGGCGGCGCCTGACCGACCTGGTGCGGCTGGAGGATTTCCGCGACCTGCTGGAGCGCCTCGAGGCCCTGCGCGGGCTCGACGATGCGCCCGGCCTCATCGAAGCCGCGTCGCGACTGCCGCCGCGGACCAGACAGCGATTGCTGAAGGCCATGCGCAGCCGGGACGGCCGGGACGCGCTGGCGGATATCGACAGGATCGCCGCGCTGATGTCCGACCCTTCGGCGCGCCGGCTGGCCGAAGCGGCCGCGGGACTGGCGCCGGAGGCGAGTGACGCGCTCGCCGATCTGGCGCGGGACGACGCGCTTCTGGACAAGCTGGCGGCGGTCAGCGCGCTGGAGGCCGCGGGCGATCCGGCGCGGGCGATCCGCGAGGCGATGGAAACCGCGCGCCAGGTGGCCGACATCCAGGCCGCCGTCGGCGGGATCGAACGCGAGGTGGCGGACCGCATCCGCAAGCGCACCGGCGAGCTGGTCGCCGGCATCGACGGCGAGATCACCCCGACCGGCGACGTCGTGCTTCCGGACGCGCTGCTGTTCGGACCCGGCTCCGCCCGGCTTCAACCGGAGATGAAGCGGTTTCTGAATGGCTTCTGCCGTCCATGGTTCGAAATCCTGTACAGAGTCGGACCTTCGCTCGCCTCGGTGCGGATCGAGGGGCACGCGTCCTCCGAATGGCAGGGACTCGGACCGCGGCAAGCCTATCTCGAAAACCTCCGGCTGAGCCAGGAACGCGCGCGGGCGGTGTTCTCGTTCTGCCTGCAACGGGTGGGGGATGACGCGGTGGGGGTCTGGGCCCGCGACCGGCTGGCCGCGATCGGGTATTCTTCCGCGCGCCGCATCATGAAGGACGGGCGCGAGGACCGGGCGCGATCCCGGCGCGTGGTGTTCAACATCGACGCCAACCGCGACATCCTGTTCCAGCGCATCGACGCGGCGAAGGCGGATGGCTATCTGGCCTCTCCGAAGGACCTCTCGGGGATTGCCGAGGATTAGCCCGCCCCGGGGCCGCCATGGCCGCCGCCCCCTTGCCCGAAGCCCGCCAAGCGGCGACAAAGCCCCATGGCAAAGCTCTATTTCAACTACTCGACCATGAACGCCGGCAAATCGACGATCCTGCTGCAGGCGTCGCACAACTACCGCGAACGGGGCATGCAGACGCTGCTGCTGACCGCCGCGCTCGACGATCGTGACGGCGAAGGGCGCATCGCCAGCCGCATCGGCATCGGCGAATCGGCCGACCGGTTCCGCCCCGGCGACGATCTGTTCGCGCGCATCGCCGCACGGCTGGACCAGGGGCCGCTGGCCTGCGTGCTGGTGGACGAGGCGCAGTTCCTTGACCCCGCGCAGGTCTGGCAGCTGGCCGACGCCGCGGATGATCTCGGCGTGCCGGTGATGTGCTACGGGCTGCGGGTGGATTTCATGGGCGCGCTGTTCCCGGGATCCGCCGCCCTGCTGGCGCTGGCGGATTCCCTGCGCGAGATCCGCACCATCTGCCATTGCGGGCGCAAGGCCACCATGGTGGCGCGGATCAACGCGGCGGGCGAGGCCCAGACCGCCGGCGCCCAGGTGGAAATCGGCGGCAACGACCGCTACGTTTCGTTGTGCCGGCGCCACTGGCGCGAGGCGGTGGGCCGCCGCCCGCCGCCCACCCCCCGCCAGGGCTGAGACCCGCCGCCCCGGACCCGGCGGCGCAACCGGCACTTGCAACCCGCGATCCGGGCGCCTAGTCTTTCAGGACTTGTCACAGCCGCGCTCTTCGCAGCGCGGCTGCATATCGTTTCAACGACGCCCCGCGGCCCAGCCGCGTTACCAGGGGGCGACCGCCAGAAGGGAGCGCCCAGAACGGGCGCCGCCCCGCACGAAAGGAGCGGAGGCATGCAGAAGGTTCCGATGACCGCCAAGGGGTTCAGGTCGCTGGAGGTCGAGCTGAAGCAGCTCAAATCCGTGGAGCGCCAGGCCATCATCAAGGCGATCGCAGACGCGCGCGAACACGGCGACCTGAGCGAAAACGCGGAGTACCATTCGGCGCGCGAGAAGCAATCCTTCATCGAGGGGCGGATTCAGGAACTCGAAGGTCTCATCAGCCGCGCCGACGTGATCGACCCGACCAAGCTGTCGGGCGGGGTGAAATTCGGCGCCACCGTGGGGCTCATCGACGAGGACACCGAGGAGCAGAAGACCTACCAGATCGTCGGCGAGGTCGAATCCGACATCTCCCAGGGCCTGCTCAACGTGAAATCACCGCTGGCCCGCGCCCTGATCGGCAAGGAAGAGGGCGACAGCGTCGAGGTGATGACCCCCGGCGGGGGCAAATCCTACGAGGTGGTCCAGGTCAGATACATCTGACCCGGACAGGCGGCCCGCACATGTTGAAAACCGGCGGGATCCGGCCGCTGGATTAAAGCGCGAAACGGGGGGCGATCAGGGCATCATGAGCGCATCAGGCGACGCCGGACATACCCCCGAACCGCCGCGCCCGGACCGCTACGGCCTGGGGCGCGGCCCCGGCCCCGCATCGGGCGCCGACCGGCTTGACCCGCTGCCCGCGCCGGGCGGCGGGCTGGTCCCGGCGCTGATCTGGCTCGGCGCGCTGGCGCTGAGCGGCGGCGCGCTGTGGCTGGCGTTTGACGCGTCGGGCTGGCTTGGGCCGCGGACCGGCGTCGCCGGGACGGCGGCGCAGCTGGGCGGCGTCGCGGCGCTGGCGCTGGCGCTCACCACGCCCTTCGCGCTGCATTTCGGGTTCGCCCGCCAGGCCCGACGCGCCGAGGCGCTGGACGCGCGGCTCGCGGCGCTCGCCCGCGACCAGGCCGCCCATGCCCGGAACCTGCCTCGCATCGACAAGCCCGCCGCCGATGCCGCCCCGAACACCCAGGATCTGGCCCGCGCCGTCGCCGCCGCCGCGCGCGCGGCGCTTGACGGCGAACGCGCCGCCATCGCCCGCCAGATCGCCGAAATCGGCGAGGCCCAACGCCTGCTGGGCCAGAAGATCGACGCGCTGCCCGCCCTGACCGCGCCGCCGGGCATCGCCGCGCCCGCCCAACCCGCGCCCGCCGCTGCCGCTGCCGCTGCCGCGCAAGCCCCGCCCGCGCAAGCCCCGCCCGCGCAAG
>NZ_JBWOMN010000113.1:0-34467 GCF_056449545.1 Oceanicella sp.
CAGCGCCAGCAGCGCGACCGCCGCCGCGACACGGCGGCGCGGCCCCGGCCGGGCGCCGGACCGGGATGATCGGGGCGCGGCCGGGGCCGCGTCTGAGATCGCGGCCGGGGCCGTGTCTGGCCGCGCATCCGGGGCGGGCATCGGCGGGGTCGGGGTCATCGCGCGCTCCTGTCGGGTCGGCCCAGGGTTTCATCACCGCCAGAATATGCGCTAGAGACGGGCGAAAGAAGGGCGCATTGATGGCCCCGCGCCCGGATTTCGGGCCGGATCCGGGACCGCGAGCCGCATGAGGGTGCAGATGAGCGCAGATTCGGGCCGCGCGCCCGCCGATCCAGTTCCCGCCAGCCCCCCGGGTCAGGCCCCGGCGCCAGCCCCGGATCCGGCCTCGATCGCCGCCGCGCGCGCACTTGCCGCGCGACTGGCGAGCGGCGAGCGGCGGGCGCTGGCGAAGGCCATAACGCTGATCGAATCGACCCGCGCCGAGGATCGCCGCGTGGCGACGGCGCTGATCTCGACCCTGCATGCGCGCCCGGCGCGGGCGCTGCGCATCGGGCTTTCAGGCACGCCCGGGGTGGGCAAATCCACCTTCATCGAAAGCTTCGGCATGATGCTGGTCGAAGCCGGCCTGCGGGTGGCGGTGCTGGCGGTGGACCCGTCCTCGGCCCGCTCGGGCGGCTCGATCCTCGGCGACAAGACCCGCATGGAGCGCCTGTCGCGGCATCCGCGCGCCTTCATCCGCCCGTCGCCGAGCCAGGCCTCGCTTGGCGGCGTGGCGCGGCGCACGCGCGAGGCGATCCTGCTCTGCGAGGCGGCGGGCTACGACGTGGTGCTGGTGGAAACCGTGGGCGTGGGCCAGTCCGAAACCATGGTCGCGGACATGACCGACGTGTTCGTGCTGCTGCTGGCGCCCGCGGGGGGCGACGAATTGCAGGGCGTGAAGCGCGGCATCATGGAAATCTGCGACCTGATCGTCATCAACAAGGCGGATGGCGATCTGGCGGGCGCGGCAAGGCGCACCTGCGCCGATTACGCGGGCGCGCTGCGGCTGCTGCGCGGGCGCGACCAGGATCCCGAGGGGTTCCCGAAGGCGCTCACCGCCTCGGCGCTGGAATCGCAGGGGCTGGCGCAGATCTGGGACGACATCCGCAAGCTGCATGACTGGCGCTGCCAGACCGGGCGGCGCGACGCGCGCCGCCGGGCGCAGGCCACGGCCTGGATGCGGCATGAATTGCGCGAGGGGCTGATGGAGCGATTCCGTCAGGCGCCGGGCGTGGCGGCGCTGCTGCCGGCGCTGGAACGCCGCGTGGCGGCGGGCGAATTGTCGCCCGACGCGGCGGCGCAGGCGGCGCTCGACGCCTTCAGCCGGGCGGCGGCGGGCGTGACGGCAGACGGGGCGCCGGGCGCGCCGGAGGGCGGGGCGCAGGCTGACGACGGGGAGGCGCCTTCGCCCGGGCGGGGGGCGTGACGCCTTCACCCGGGGCGCGGTTGACGCCCCGACGCGAAACGCCTATAGACGCGGCTCCGAATTCGCCGCGTGCGGGCGCGTCTCGCATCCCGGCTCCCTAGTTCTGAAATCGAGGTCGAAATCATGTCTCGTCGTTGCGATCTGACCGGCAAGGGTGTGCTGACCGGCAATCGGGTGAGCCACTCGAACATCAAAACCCGCCGGCGTTACCTGCCCAACCTGAATCAGGTCACCATGCTGAGCGACGAGCTTGGCCGGTCCTTCAAGTTCAAGGTCTGCTCTGCGGCCCTGCGCACCGTGGACCATCGCGGCGGGCTTGACGCGTTCCTGGCGAAAGCCAAGGACGGAGAACTGTCCCCGCGCGCCCTGAAAGTGAAGCGCGAGATCGAAAAGGCCCAGGCCACGGCCTGAAGCCTTTCGCCGCTTTGCCGATGAATGGGCCGCCGCGCCGGAACCGGCGCGGCGGCTTTTCGCATGTCTGACGCGCGATTTGGCGGGCGCGGGGGTGACGGGGTCGGCGCGCGGCTTGCGCGGTTTCGCCGCTTTGCCTTCGCGGGGCGGCGTTGCAAAGTGACGCCCATGCGCCGGGTGCTGTCGTCTCCGCTGTTGAAACTGCTGCTGCTGGCCTGCCTGTCGGTGCAGGCCGCGACGGCGCGCGCCTCCATGCAATACGTCATGCAGGCGCCGGCGGTCGCGGCGGATGTCGCGGCGGATCTGGGGCGGCGGGCGGTCGGCGCGCCGGCCATGCGGGTGCTGGTGATCTGTTCGGGCGGCGGCGTGCGGCGCATCGAGATTCCCGTTGCGGGCGAGGATCCGGCCCCAGGCGCCCCGATCGCCCCTGCCGCGGGCGACCCCCATGGCTGCCACGACTGCTGCCTGCCGCTGGTGACGCTGAGCGCGGCGGCGGACCCGCCCGCGCGCGTCCTGCGCTTCGTGCGCGCGCCGCGCCCGTCCCCGAACACGCCGACCGGCGCCCGGACGATCCGCGTCAAGCGCGCCCGCGCGCCGCCCCCATCGCGAGTCTGACCCGCTTTCCCGATCCAGACAGACACGCGAACATCAAAGGGGTTTCCCATGTTCAGGACTTTTTCGACCGCGCTCGCGGCCACCCTCGCCGCATCCGTTTTCGCAGCCGCCGCCCTTGCCGGCGACATCGTGGTGCATGACGCCTATGCGCGCACCGCCAACCAGAAGACCGGCGCCGCCTTCATGCTCATCGAAAACGCCGGGGCGGCCGATGATCGGCTGATCGGCGCGCATTCGGACATGGCGCGCAAGGTGGAGCTGCACGGCCATGTCATCACCGACGGCATCGCCCGGATGCGTCCGGTGAAGGGCGGCGTCGCGCTGCCCGCCCATGGCGACGCGGTGCTGCAGCGCGGCGGCTACCACGTGATGTTCATGGGGCTGCAAAAGCCGTTCGAGCAGGGCAAGAGCTTCCCGCTCACGCTGGTGTTCGAAAACGCCGGCGAGATGGTCGTCGACGTGATCGTGGACAACAAGCGCAAGCCGCGCGCGGGCGCGATGTCGGGCCAGGGCGGCAAGGCCATGAAGATGGACATGAAGACCGACGGCTGAGCGTCGCCTTCCCCCCGCGCCGGCCGGCGATCGCGGCCGGCGCGGGGTCAGGCGCCGCAGCCCGGCGCGGCGCCGAGGATCCCGTCCACCCAACGCGGCACGATCTCGGTGGCCCTGCCATGGCGCGAGGCCGCAAAATGCCGGGCCCCGCCGGAGGCTTCGAGATTGAGCTCCAGCGTGTCGGCGCCCGCCGCGGCGGCCTCGGCGACGAAGCCGGCGGCGGGGTGGACCTCGCCGCTGGTGCCGATCGACACGAACAGCGCGCAGCGGGCGAGGGCGGCGTGGATCTCGTCCATCCGGTGGGGCGTTTCGCCGAACCAGACCACGTCGGGGCGCAGCGCCTCGTGGCCGCAGGCCGGGCAGCCCTCGTCCATGGCGATGTCGCCGGGGTGGTCGAAGGCGTGGCGGCAGAATCCGCACAGCGCCCGGTCGAGCCGCCCATGCATGTGGATCACCTCGGCGGGCGGCGAGCCGCCGCGTTCGTGCAGGTCGTCGACGTTCTGGGTGACGATCAGCGCGCGTCCGGGCCGCGCGCGCTGCAGCCGCGCCAGCGCGCGATGCGCGGCGTTGGGGGCGACCTTGCGGCAATTCGCCCGCCGCGAATTGTAGAAATCCTGCACCATGACCGGGTCGCGGGCGAAGGCCTCCGGCGTGGCCACGTCCTCGAGCCGCAGCTGCGACCACAACCCGCCGGCGTCGCGAAACGTGCTGAGCCCGGATTCCTGCGAAACCCCGGCGCCGGTGAGGATGACGATCTCCGGCGCGCCGCCCCCGGCGATGATTTTTTCCATGCCCAGCCATCCTTTCGCCGCTAGTCTCGCCCGAAGATGACGCGCCCGGCGCGGCTTGGCCAGCGCCTTGCCGGGCCCTTCGGGAGACCCGCCATGCCAAAGCCCCGCCTGCTGTTCGTCTGCCTCGGCAATATCTGCCGCTCGCCCGCCGCCGAGGGCGTGGCGCGCCGCGCCCTGGCCGAGGCGGGGATCGCCGCGACGCTGGACAGCGCCGGCGTCGGCGACTGGCATCTGGGGGCGCCGCCGGACCGGCGCATGCAGGCGGCGGCGCGGGCGCGGGGCCTCGACCTTGGCGATTTGCGCGCGCGCCAGGCGATCCCCGCGGATTTCGCGCGCTTCGACCTGATCCTCGCCATGGACCGGGCCAATCTGCGCGACCTGCAAGGCCTGCGGCCGCAGGACGGGCAGGGGGCGGACCTGGCGCTGATGCTGGATTTTCACCCCGACCCGGCGCTGGCCGAAATCCCCGACCCCTATTTCGGGGGCGCCGGCGGGTTTGACGAGGTGCTGGACATGCTGGAAGCCGCCATGCCGGCGCTGATCGAACGCGTCGCGCGTCGCTGAGCCGCGCCGACGACCGACAGGACGACCGACAGGACGACCACAGGACGACCGACGCGGGGACCATGCCCATGCGCATCGAAAACCCCGCCCCGCATCCGCCCCCGACCCCGCCCCCGACCCTGATCCGAACCCCGGCTTGACGCGCATTGCGCCCCGCCCCATAAGCCCATCCCATGACCGATATCTCAAAAATCCGCAATTTCTCCATCGTCGCCCATATCGACCATGGGAAATCGACGCTCGCCGACCGTCTGATCCAGTCGACGGGCGCGCTCTCGGAACGCGAGATGAAGGAGCAGGTGCTCGATTCCATGGATCTCGAGCGCGAACGCGGCATCACCATCAAGGCCAACACCGTGCGCCTCGACTATCAGGCCAAGGACGGCGAGCATTACGTGCTCAACCTGATCGACACCCCCGGGCATGTGGATTTCGCCTACGAGGTCTCGCGCTCCATGCGCGCGGTCGAGGGCTCGCTGCTGGTGGTGGACGCCAGTCAGGGCGTCGAGGCCCAGACGCTGGCCAATGTCTATCAGGCCATCGACGCCGGGCATGAAATCGTCCCGGTGCTCAACAAGATCGACCTGCCGGCGGCGGAACCCGAACAGGTCTGCGAACAGATCGAGGACGTGATCGGCATCGACGCCGCCGACGCGGTGATGATCTCGGCCAAGACCGGCGTCGGCATCCCCGAGGTGCTGGAGGCCATCGTCACCCGCCTGCCAGCGCCGGAAGGGGACCGCGACGCCCCCCTCAAGGCCATGCTGGTGGACAGCTGGTATGACGCCTATCTCGGCGTCGTGGTGCTGGTGCGCATCATCGACGGCGTGTTGAAAAAGGGCGACCGCATCCGCATGATGTCGACCAAGGCCATGTATCCCGTGGACCGCGTCGGCGTCTTCGCCCCGGCCATGGCCCAGGTCGACGAACTCGGCCCCGGCGAGATCGGATTCCTGACCGCCTCGATCAAGCAGGTCCGCGACACCCGCGTCGGCGACACCATCACCCACGAACGCAAACCCTGCGCCGAGGCCCTGCCCGGCTTCAAGCCCGCCCAGCCGGTGGTGTTCTGCGGCTTGTTCCCCGTGGACAACGCCGAATTCGAGGACCTGCGCGAGGCGATTTCCAAATTGTCGCTCAATGACGCCAGTTTTTCATCGGAAATGGAAACCTCCGCCGCGCTCGGCTTCGGCTTTCGCTGCGGGTTCCTGGGGCTGCTGCATCTCGAGGTGATCCGCGATCGGCTGGAACGCGAATACGACATCGACCTGATCACCACCGCCCCTTCGGTGATCTACCATGTCTACCGGAACGACGGCTCGATGCTGGAGCTGCACAACCCCGCCGACATGCCCGATCAGGTCCATATCGACCATATCGAGGAGCCGCGCATCAAGGCCACGATCCTGGTCCCCGACGAATATCTCGGGCAGGTGCTGAAACTGTGCCAGGACCGGCGCGGCATCCAGCTCGACCTCACCTATGCCGGCGCGCGGGCGATGGTGGTCTATGATCTGCCGCTCAACGAGGTGGTGTTCGATTTCTACGACCGCCTGAAATCGGTCACCAAGGGCTATGCCAGCTTCGACTACCAGATGATCGGCTACCGGCAGGATTTCCTGGTCAAGATGCAGATTCTGGTCAATGACGAGCCCGTGGACGCCCTCTCGACCATGGTCCACCGCGACCGCGCCGACGCCCGCGGCCGCGCCATGTGCGAGAAACTGAAAGAACTGATCCCCCAGCACATGTTCAAGGTCCCGATCCAGGCCGCGCTCGGCGGGCGGATCATCGCGCGGGAGACGATTTCCGCGCTGCGCAAGGACGTGACCGCCAAATGCTATGGCGGGGATGTGTCGCGCAAACGCAAATTGCTCGACAAGCAGAAAGCGGGTAAGAAGAAGATGCGCCAGTTCGGGAAGGTGAATATCCCGCAGGAGGCGTTTATCAATGCGCTGAAGATGGATGGGTGATTCTTGCATGATCCAATGCGGCAATTGCCGCCGGTCCGCAGAGTGCGTATTTGAAGTATTTTGCAGAATAATTAGAATTTAAATATTTTGGTCTGGCATTAAAATAAATATTTTTTGTTATTGATGTAGTTTTTTACGCAGGCAAAAAGTATCTTGTTTTCTTGCTGTGATTTCTTCTATGCAATGCATGTCCGCCCCGCCAACGGCGAGACCAGCGCCCCCGGCCATTCCCCGAATCCGCCCTCCTGCCCCCCCTTCAATCCATCGCCGACATCGCCCGCCCAATCCCCGGCGACCAGCCCGCGCGCCGCCTCCCGGTGGAACGAGGAATACGGCCAGTCCTTCGCCCGCCCGACAAACCCGTGGCGCACCGGGTCGGACCAGCAGTATTCCAGATGCCGCCGGTAATCCTGCGCATCCGCGATCAGGTGTTCCCAGAACCGCCGCTGCCACACGCCCCGCTCGCCGGGCCGCAGCATGATCGAGTTTTCAAGATCCCGCGCCGGCAAGCCGCGCGAAAACCCCGACTTGACCTGGCGCCAGCGCTCCGAAAACCCGTTGTCGCCCGGCGGCAGGGTCCATATCGCGTGCAGGTGATCGGGCAGCACCACCATGGCGTCGATGCGGAACGGCCGGCTTTCGCGCGCCCGGCGCACGCAGCGGCGCAGCAGCGCCACCTCGCGCACCAGCGTCCCCGCCCGGCGGTTCAACAGGTTGACGGTGAAGAAATACGTGGCGCCCCGCGCCTTCGCTCGTCGATACTCGGGCATGCGCCCAGCATCGGCGCGCAGGGTTAACCTTTTGTGTAGGGCGGATCCCGATCCGCCATTGGCCCAAGGCGAAACCCCCGCGACAGGGTCGCGGGGGTCTGAACCGTTGCGGCGGGGCGTCGCAGACTAGGCGGCGATCTTGCCGCCGTCGTCATGCTCGCCGCGCAGCGCCACCGAGGTGCGCACGCCGCGGGCCACGAATTCCATCATGCCCTTGACCGCGCGCTCATTGGGGTCGATCCCGGCGCTCATCAGCACGTCGCGCCCATCGCGCGAGCGCGCCCAGCGGGCGATGGTGTCCACGCCGCTCTCGTTCTTGCGCTGATCGGCGATGGCGTCGTCAAGCGCCGCCAGCACCACCGCGGCGAACATCTTGCGGGCGCGCGCGCCCTGATCGTTAGCATAAGACTGCATATCGGCGTCGTCGAACATCGCGCCGCTCTCCTATTGATTCTTGTAGGGTGTTTTCTGCAGTGCAATATGGAGACATAAAAAATTCACGGTAGCCCGTCTGACGCATACCAGCTATGCGCTGGGCGCATGGGTCATTGGTTTTCGGTCAGAAAATGCCGCAACGCCATAAGCAATTCCGCAGCGTGGCGCCGATCGCCGCGCGCGATCGCCCGGCGCAAATCGTCGCGGATCATGCCGGCGATGACCTCCGGCCCCCGCGCGCCATGCATCAGGTAGTCCGCAAGCGCCGCCGCGGCGACCTCGGGGATGTGCTCGTGTTCGGCCACCGCGTCGACCTCGTCGCGGGTCAGGCCGGTCATGCCGATGATGTCGTCGATGGAGATCACGTCGCCGCCCCTCAGGATTTTCGCCCCATGATTACCATGTTTCGACGCGCGCGGCGTTGACGTCGATCAAGGCGCGGGCCATCAACGAGAGGCGACCCCGCGCCATGCGCGCGCCGGCCGCGCACCGCAACCCGCCGCGCCAGTCGCGGGCGCAGACAGAGGCGCGCATGACCCGATACGCCGACGCGAAGGGCCGCTGGGGCTGGATGCTCTACGACTGGGCCAGCCAACCCTATCACACCCTGATCATCACCTTCATCTTCGCCCCCTATTTCGCCTCCGCCGTGGCCCCGACCCCGGCGGCCGGGCAGGAGATGTGGGGCTGGGCCGCCTCGGCCGGCGGGCTGGCGATCGCGCTCATGGCGCCGTTCCTGGGCGCCATCGCCGACGTCACCGGCCCGCGCAAGCCGTGGATCGCGCTGTTCTCGGTCTTTTACATGCTCGGCGCCTTCATGCTGTGGCGCGCCGCCCCGGGCTCGGATCCGACCACGGCGCTGGTCTGGTTCGTGATCGGGCTGATCGGCGTCGAATTCACCACCGTCTTCACCAACGCCATGATGCCCGATCTGGTCCCGCGGCGCGATCTCGGGCGGCTGTCGGGTTCGGGCTGGGCGCTGGGCTATGTCGGCGGGCTGGCGACGCTGATCCTGATGCTGGCGTTGTTCGCCGAGGACGCGCAGACCGGAAAAACCCTGATCGGGCTGGATCCGATCCTCGGTCTCGATCCGGCGGCCCGCGAGGGCACCCGCGCCGTCGGGCCGCTGAGCGCCATCTGGTATGCGGTCTTCATCCTGCCGCTGTTTCTGTTCACTCCGGACGCGCCGCGTCAGGCGGGCGTCAAGGGGGCCATGGCCCGCGGGCTGAAGCAACTGGGCGCCGCGCTGGCGGATCTGAAGCGCCGCGCCAGCCTGCGCTGGTTTCTCATCGCCTCGATGCTGTATCGCGACGCGCTCAACGGTTTTTACATTTTTGGCGGCATCTACGCGGCCGGGGTGCTGGGCTGGTCGATCGTGCAGATCGGCGTGTTCGGGATCATCGCCGCGGCGGTGGGCGCCGTGGGCGCCTGGATCGGCGGGCGGGCGGATGCGCGCTTTGGCCCCAAACCGGTCGTGAGCGCCTGCATCCTGTTGCTGATTGTCGGGTCGCTCGGCGCCGTGTCCGCCAGCCGCGATTCGATCCTGTTCGCGCTGCCGGTGGGCGAGGGCTCGTCGGCCCCCGACATCCTGTTCTACTGCGTCGGCGGTCTGATCGGGGCGGCGGGGGGCGCGGTGCAGGCGGCCTCGCGCACCCTGCTGGTGCATCAGTCGGATCACGGGCGCGTGGCGTCGTCATTCGGGCTCTACGCGCTGGCGGGCAAGGCGACGGCGTTTCTGGCGCCGGCGATGGTGGCCGCCGCCACCGCGGCGACCGACAGCCAGCGCATCGGCGTCGCCCCGGTGATTCTGCTCTTCGTGCTGGGGCTGGCCTGCCTGATCCCGGTGCGGGACACGGGCGGCGAGCCCGCCTGACAGAAAAAGGAGCGGCTGATCATGATCATGCGTCGGCGCGCAATGCGCCTCGGTCCGGTTTTGGGGCTGGCCCTTGCCGCGCTTGCGTGCGCGCCTGCGTTCGCGCTCGCCGCCCCCGCCGCCCCCGCCGCCAAAACCCTGTTCGGCGCCCGCGCCACGCCCTCCGCCCAGCCGCCCGCGCCCCATGGCGGCTACGCCAAAGGCTGTCTCGCCGGGGGGCGGCGCCTGCCGGAGACCGCGCCGGGCTGGCAGGCGATGCGGCTCGGGCGCAACCGCAACTGGGGGCATCCGGACGCGCTCGCCTTCATCGGGCGCCTGTCGCGCGCCGCCGCCGCCGCCGGCTGGCCGCGCCTGCTGATCGGCGACATCAGCCAGCCGCGCGGCGGGCCGATGACCGGCGGGCATCGTTCGCATCAGATCGGGCTCGACATGGACATCTGGCTGCAGCCCGGCAAGGCCGCCGCCATGAGCCGCGCGCGCCGCGAGACCTTTGCGTTTCGCTCGGTGGTGGCGAGCGACCGGCGCAGCCTCAACGCCCGCTGGACCCCGGCGCATGCCGAGATCCTGCGCGCCGCCGGGTCCGATCCCGCCGTGGCGCGGATTTTCGTCAATGCGGCGATCAAGGCGGACCTGTGCCGCACGACGCGGGGCGATCGCGCCTGGCTGCGAAAAATCCGCCCCTGGTGGGGCCATGACGGCCATTTTCACGTGCGCCTGAACTGCCCCGAGGGCGCCGCCGGCTGCGTCGCGCAGGCCCCGCCGCCGCCGGGCGCCGGGTGCGACGCGACCCTGGACTGGTGGTTCAGCGACGAGGCGCTGCGCCCCAAAGCCGTCGACCGGCCGAAAAAGCCGCGCCGGGATCTGACCATGGCCGATCTGCCCGCCGCCTGCGCCGGGGTGCTCGATGCGCGGTGAGGTCTCATGGCGGCGCGCTGCCATGCTCGCGCTGGGGCTGCTCGCCGCCTGCGCGCCGCCCGACCCGGGCGGCGCGCTGGAAACCGGCCTGCGCCTGGGACCCGCCGAAGTGACCATGCCTGCGGATTCGAGGCTGAGATTCATGGGCGGGGTGGAGCTGCGCGGCGCCTCGGCGGATTTCGGGGGGATTTCCGGGATCGAGGTCTCCGCCGATGGGGCGCGCTTCGTGGCGGTCTCGGACGCCGGGCGTTGGGTCGAGGGCCGGCTGATCCGTCGCGACGGCCGGCTGACCGGGGTTGAACTCTCGCGATTCGCGAACATGCGCGGGCCCGACGGGGCCCGCGCCCGCCCGGTCTATCGCGACGCCGAGGGGCTGACGATCGCGCCGGGCGATCTTGACGCCCCGCGCCTCGTCTCCTTCGAGCGCGACCACCGGGTCGCCGAATTCGCCGGGCCCGACGCCCCCGAAACCCCGTTCTGGCGCCGCCCCGGCTGGCCGAATTTCGGCAATAACAGCGGCATCGAGGCGCTGGCCCGGCGCGATGACGGCGCCGTGCTGGCGATCCGCGAAGCCAAGACCCGCAACGGCGACCAGCACGCCCTGTGGCGCGCCCCCGACGGGACCACGCGCCCGGCGAAAATGCCCCGATCGCGCGAGATGCTGACCACCGGCGCCGATTTCGGCCCCGACGGGCGGCTCTATGTGGTGGATCGGCGGCTGACCTTCACCGGCGGGTTTTCCATGCGCCTGCGCCGGCTTGATGTCGCGGGCGACGCGCTGGTCGATCCGGAGACGCTGCTGTTTCTGCCGGGGCCGGACGGCGCCGACAACGCCGAGGGCGTGTCGGTCTGGCGCGACGCGGCCGGGCGCATCCGCCTGACCGTGGTCACCGACGACAATTTCAACATGCTGCAACGCACGCTGCTGCTGGAATTCGCGGTGGTCGAACACGCTGCGCCCGCCGTAAGCGAAAAATAAAGCTCTGCCCGTTAGCGCTGGTCCGGGGCGGCGATGACGAGGCGAACATGCACATGGTCCAGACCCGACCGCGCGATGCCGAAAGCCACGGGGACGCGGCCCGGCGTCTGCATCGAAACCGCCGCCACGCGGCGGCGGCGGCGGCGGCGCACGCCCATCTCAGCCAGTTTCCCGAGGATGGCGAGACGCTGGCGCTGCTGGCGGATGCGAGCCTTGCGGCGGGGTATGTGGCCGAGGCCGAGAAGGTCTACCGGCATATGCTCACGCGGGCGCGCAGCCTGCGGGCGCTGATCGGCTGCGCCGCGGCGCTGAGCGCGCGCGGCGACATGGCCGCGGCGGGCAAGCTGCTGCGCGAGGCCATCGCGGCGGACCCGGCCAACCCGCGCGCCTGGACGTTGCTGGCGGAGATCCACCGGTTTCGCCGCGACGATCCGCTGATCGCCAGGGCGAAACGCCAGCTCAGGCGCGACGATCTTGCGCCGATCGCGCGCCGCGATCTGAATTACGCGCTGTGCAAGGCGATGAACGATCTGGGCAAATGGACCCTGGCCTGGGATTTCGCCGCGCGCGGGGCCGAGGCCGCGGCGCCGGTCTATGACCCGTCAAGGCTGCGCGGCTGCGTCGCCGAGCAGAAGCGGGTGTTCGACAGGGGGTTTCTGGCCCCGCGACCGGGGCGGGGCGCGTCGAGCGCGGCCCCGGTCTTCGTGGTCGGGATGATGCGCTCGGGCACCACGCTGACGGAACGGATTCTCGGCGCCCATCCCGGGGTCGCCGGGCTTGGCGAACTGCCCTTCGTGCTGCATGCGGTCGAGGACGCGGCGCGCGACGACGCCGCCGCGCAGGGCGGCGCGCTCAGCGAACACGCCTGGGTCCGGCGCTGGTCCGATCAGGCATTCACCGCGCTTGCCGAAACCTGTCTGGCCGACGCCGCGCGCCGCGCCGGGGGCGAACTGCCGCCGGTCTACGTCGACAAGATGCCGGTCAACCTGCTGTTTCTGGGCGAAATCGCGCTGATGTTCCCGAAGGCGCGCATCGTGCGGCTGCATCGCGATCCGCTCGACACCTGCGTGTCCTGCTATCTGGGCCGGTTCGGGGTCGCGCATCCCTACACCTACCGGACGGACTGGCTGGCCGAGGCGCATCAGCTGTATCAGGCGGCGGGCGACCACGCCGCCGGGGTCATCCCCAACCCGGTTCTGGACCTGCATTACGAGGCGCTGGTCACCGACCCGGCCCCCGAGATTCGCCGCTTGCTGGATTTCCTCGATCTGCCCTGGGACCCGGCTTGCCTGACCCCCGAGCGTCACGATTCGGCCATCCTGTCGCGATCCCGCGCGCAGGCGCGCCGCCCGATCTCCGCCGGTTCGGTGGGGCGCTGGCGGCGCTACGGGGACCGCGTCGCCCCGCTGGCCGCGGCGCTGGGCGCGCGATCTAGCGATGGGGCGGCGCCGGGCCGACAACGATCGCGGGCTGGCGACGATCGCGGACTGACGACGGTCACGGACTGACGACGGTCACGGGCTGACGACGGTCACGGGCCAACCGGGCGCGGGGTCGAAAGCGACGGCGATCCAGCCGGCGGGGACGCCGATCAGATCATCGCCGCGACATGCGCCAGATCGGCGCCCGACGCCCCGGGCAGGGCGCCGGCGGTGCGGCCCCAGTTCCCCGCGAGCCGGCTGTCGCAGAACATCGCCGCGACAACGGCGTCGCCGTGGCGCAGCAGTTCGCCGGCCTGCAGCAGCAGCGCCAGCCGTTCGGCCAGCCAGCGGGCGTCGCCCTCCTGCGGGTCGCGATCAAGCGCCGCCAGCGCCGCGTTCAACGCCGCGTCGTAGCGGGGATCGGCGCCGCGGGCGCGATCCAGCTCGGCGCGCATGGCCGCGCTCGCCTCCGGCGCCCGGCGCAGCGTGCGCAGGATGTCGAGGCAGATGACGTTGCCCGAACCCTCCCAGATCGAATTCAGCGGCGCCTCGCGATAGATCCACGGCATGGGGCTTTCCTCGACATAGCCGCCGCCGCCGAGGCATTCCATGGCCTCGCAGGTCACCGTGGGGCAGCGCTTGTTGGACCAGTATTTGCACAGCGCCACGGCGATGCGCGCGAACGCCCGCTCGCCCGGATCGTCGCGCGCGTCGAACGCCGCGGCGACCCGCATGCCCAGCGCCAGCGCGCCGAGCCAGTCCAGCGCCAGATCGGCGAGCACCGCACGCATCAGCGGCTGGTCGATCAGCCGTTTCTGGAAGGCCGAGCGCCCGCGGGCCCACCACGCCGCCTCGTCCAGCGCCCGGCGCATCAGCCCCGCCGGGGCCAGCGCGGTGTCGAGCCGCGTATGGTGCACCATTTCGAGGATCGCGGCGATGCCGCGCCCCTCCTCGCCCAATCGCTGCGCGAAGGCGGCGTGGTATTCGACCTCCGACGAGGCGTTGGCGCGGTTGCCGAGCTTGTTCTTGAGGCGCATCAGCTGGAACGAATTGCGCGCCCCGTCCGGGGTCCAGCGCGGCATCAGGAAACAGGTGAGCGCGCCGTCCGGGGCCCCGTCGGTCTGCGCCAGGGTCAGGAAGGCGTCGGACATGGGCGCCGAGCAGAACCATTTATGGCCGGTGAGCCGCCAATCGTCGCCGTCGCGCGCCGCGCGCGTGGCATTGGCGCGCACATCCGATCCGCCCTGCTTTTCGGTCATCGCCATGCCGAAGGTCAGCCCGGCCTTTTCCGGCGCCGGGCGGCTGGCCCGGTCGTAGCGCGCCGCCAGCGCCCCTGGGACCCATTGCGCGGCCAGTCCCGCGTCGGCCTGCAGCGCCGGGACCGCCGCGTAGGTCATGGTCAGCGGGCAGCAGACGCCGGGCTCGATCTGGCTGAGCAGATACATCATCGCCGCATGCGCCACGTGACCGCCGGTCCCGGGCGGCGCGGTCCAGGCGCGCGACGCGTAGCCGCCCTCGGCGCCCCGGGTCATCATCGCGTGGTAGCCGGGGTGGAAGCGCACCTCGTCGATGCGCCGCCCGGCGCGGTCGAAGGTCAGCAGTTCCGGCGTGTGGCGATTGGCGGCGGCGGCGTCCTCGAGCGCGCCCTGCGACCCGATGGCGGCGGCGAAGCCTTGCAGATGCGCCGCCTGCGCCGGCGCCAGCCGGGCGATTGCGGCGCGCAGGGGCGCGTCCGTGGCCCAACCGTCATGGGCGGCGCGCGGCGTCGGCTGGTTGAACACCGCATGGGTGGCGAGCTGGTCGCGGGGGCGGATCGGGGACATGGGGCTCTCCTTCGCGCCCATCAGAGCCTGCGCTTGACCTTCGCGTCAATCGCGCGGCGCCGCGACCTCGCGTCAACCGGGGCCCGCGGCGATCATTTCACGCGACGCGCCCCTTTCGCATGCCCGCGCGCTTGCCTAAGCTGCGTCGCAACATGGAGAGTCAGACGCCCCCGCCGCCCCCGACGCCCCCGACGCCCCCGCGCGCGCCGCGGGTCGCCCGCCCCGCCGCCGGTCAGGGCTGGGCGGAGATGCGCGCCGCCTTCCGCTGGCCGGCCCCCGCCCGCTACAACATCGCCGAGGAGATCTGCGAGCGCTGGGCGCGGGCGCAGCCCGACCGGGTCGCCATCACCCATCTGGATGACGGGGACGGCCTGCGCGACTGCACCTATGGCTGGCTGTCGCGGCAATCTAGCCGGCTCGCAAACGCATTGGCGGCGCGCGGGCTGGCGCGGGGCGATCGCTGCGCGGTGCTGCTGCCGCAATCGCCCGAGACCACGCTCACTCATCTCGCCTGCTGCAAGCTCGCCGCCGTGGCGGTGCCGCTGTTCACGCTGTTCGGCGAGGACGGGCTGCGGTTCCGCCTGCGCGATTCCGCCGCCAGGGCGATCGTCACCGACGCCGCGAACCTGCCCAAGGTCGCGGCGATCCGGGGCGATCTGCCGGCGCTCGAAATCATCTACTGCATCGACGGCCCGGGCGAGGGCGCGCTGGATTTCCGGCGGGATCTGGAACGCGCGCGCGACCGCATCGCCATGGCCGAAACCGGGCTCGACGATCCGGCGTTCATCTCCTACACCTCGGGCACCACCGGCCCGCCCAAGGGGGCGCTGCACGGGCATCGGGTGCTGATGGGGCACATGCCGGGCTTCGAGACCACCCATGATTTCGCCCCGCGCCCCGGCGACCGGATATGGACCCCCGCCGACTGGGCCTGGATGGGCGGGCTGACCAATGTGATGATGCCGGCGCTGGCCACGGGCATGGCGCTTGTCGCCCATCGCATGGCGCGCTTCGATCCCGAAAAAGCCTTCTGGCTGCTGCGAAAGCAGGACATCCGCAACGCGTTCATGCCGCCCACCGCGCTCAACCTGCTGCGCCAGTCCGGGGCCGAGGCCGCGATGGGCGACTGGCGGCTGCGCTCGCTGGTCTCGGCGGGCGAGGCGCTGGGCGGCGGGCTGCTGGACTGGGGGCGCGGGGCCTTCGGGCTGACCATCAACGAATTCTACGGCCAGACCGAATGCAACGCGGTGCTGGGCAATTGCGCCTCGGTGTTCGCGCCGCGCGCCGGGTCCACCGGCAAGCCCATTCCGGGGCATGACGTGGCGGTGATCGACAGCCGGGGCAAGCCGCTGCCCGACGGCGAAACCGGCGAAATCGCCATGCGAAAAAACGATCCGGTGATGTTTCTGGGCTACTGGAACGCGCCGGAAAAGACCGCTGAAAAATTCGTTGGCGACTGGATGCGCACCGGCGACGAGGCGTGGCGCGACGCGGACGGGTATTTTCATTTTTCGGCGCGCAAGGACGATGTGATCACGTCCTCGGGCTATCGCATCGGCCCGTCCGAGATCGAGGATTGCATCGCCGGATACGGGCCGGTGGCGCTGGCGGCGGTGATCGGCCTGCCGGATCCGATCCGCACGCAAGCGGTGACCGCCTATGTGACCCTGAAGCCGGGCGGCTCGCCGGACGGGCTGGAGGCGGCGGTGATCGCCCATGTGCGCGAACGCCTCAGCCCGCATCTGGCGCCGCGCGCGGTGCATGTGGTGGAGGCGCTGCCCATGACCGCCACCGGCAAGATCATGCGCATGGATCTGAAGCGCCAGGCCATGCGGGAGGGCGGAGCTTAACCTTGCGCTAACCGCGATCGGTCACCCTTTGCGGGCGCGCCGACGCGGGTGCGCCCGGGCCGGAGGTTTGCTTGTGTTTGCCATCATGCTGCGCGCCCTGGCGGCGCTTTGCCTGAGCGTTGCGCTTGGCGCGGGCCTCGCGGCGGCGCAGGACGCCGGGCCGGCGACGGGAACCGGGCCGGGCGCCGATGCGCCCCCGCGCGCCGGCGGGCGGGATCTGCAGGCGGTGGACCTGACCACGGTGGTGTCGCCGCGCGAGGTCTGCTTCAGCGGCGGTCGGGAATACTCGCTGGGCGCGGTTATCTTCGTGCAGATGCCGCGCGGCTGCACGCGCGAAGGCACCCGGATCCTGAAAATGGCCGAAACCCAGATCTGCGCGCTGGCCGGGGACCGGCCGGCGTGGACGCCGCTCTACGACATTCCGCTGCGCCGCGTCACCGAGGAGGTCGGCGCCAATTGCGAATGGTGACCGCCGCCGGCGCCGCCCGGCATGTTCCCTGCGGCTGTGCGGCTGGACGACGGATCGCGTCGCAAATTGCGCCCGTCGCCGTCTGCCTCTAGTCTGCCGGTCGCTCCGATCCGGGGCCGCATCACGGGACACGGGCGCAGCGCATGGAAAATCTGGCACTGGTTTTCGCGCTGATCGGCGCGCTCGGGATCGGCGCGCAATGGCTGGCGTGGCGGTTCAACCTGCCCGCCATCGTGCTGATGCTGCTGGCCGGGGTGCTCGCCGGGCCGGTCACGGGGCTGCTTTCGCCCGCTGCGCAATTCGGCGACCTGCTCGGCCCGGCGGTGGGCGCGGCGGTGGCGCTGATCCTGTTCGAGGGCGGGCTGACGCTGAATTTTCACGAACTCGGCGACGCGCGCCCGGCGGTGCGTCGCCTGGCGCTGATCGGCGCGCCTTTGGCCTGGCTGTTCTCGACGCTCGCGGTGCATTTCGTCGCCGGGCTGGGCTGGGAGGTCTCGGCGGTGTTCGGCGGCATTCTGGTCATCACCGGCCCCACCGTGGTCACGCCGCTGCTGCGTCAGGCGCGGCTGGATCCGCGCCCGGCCTCGATCCTGCGCTGGGAGGCGATCGTCAACGATCCGCTGGGGGCGCTCTGCGCGGTGCTGGCCTTCGAACTGGTCGCGGTGTTCGCGGGCGCCGAGGCGACGGGGCTCGGCGCCGCGCTCACGCGTCTGGGGGTCGGCATCGCCGTGGCCGCGGCGTCGGGTTTTCTGGCCGGGCGCGGGCTGGCGGCGGCGTTCCGGCGCGGCTATGTGCCCGAATACCTCAAGGCGCCGGGGATGATCGCCGCGGTGCTCGCGGTCTATGCGGGCAGCGACGCGCTGCTGCATGAAAGCGGGCTGCTGGCGGTGACGGTGATGGGCGTGGTCATGGCCAATGCGCAGCTGCCCTCGCTCAGCGAATTGCTGCGCTTCAAGGAGGCGGTGACGGTGCTGCTGGTCTCCGCCGTGTTCGTGATCCTGGCGGCGACGCTGGACGCGGGCATGATCGCGCGGCTCGACTGGCGGGCGCTGGCTTTCGTGGTCGCGGTGATGGCGGCGGCGCGCCCCGCGGCGGTGCTGCTGTCGCTGGCGGGCGCCGGGCTGACCTGGCGCGAAAAGGCCATCGTCGCCTGGATCGGCCCGCGCGGCGTGGTGGCGGTGGCGGTGTCAGGGTTTTTCGGCGCCCGGCTGGCGGAGATGGGCGTCGCCGACGCCGAGATGCTGGCCCCGCTGGCCTTCGCGCTTGTGGCGGCGACCGTGGTGGCGCACGGGTTCTCGATCAAGCCCGCGGCGCGGTGGCTGGGGCTGAGCTCCACCGAGCCCCTCGGGGTGCTGATCGTCGGGGCCTCGCCCTGGACGGCGGCGCTGGCCGAGACCTTCGCCAAGGCCGGGGCGCCGGTGCTGGTCGCCGATCGCAACTGGAGCAACCTTCGCCATGCGCGGGTGCTCGGGGCGCCGGTCTATTACGGCGAGATCCTGTCCGAACAGGCCGAGCACAGCCTTGACCTCAGCCGCTACGGCGTGGTGATCGCGGCCACCGACAACGACGATTACAACGCCCTGGTCTGCACCGATTTCGCCCCGGAATTCGGCCGCCTGAACGTGTTCCAGATCGGCCGCGCCGAGGACCACGCCGCCGGGCGGCGCGGTTTGCCGGTGACGCTGGGCGGGCGGGCGCTGGGCGCGGGCGGCGATCACGCGGCGTTCGCGCGCCGCCACGCGCGGGGCTGGCGGTTCTCGCGCACCCCGATCACCGAGGATTACGACGCCGACGCCTGGCGCGCCGAGCGTCCCGAGGCCGAGCTGATCGCCATGCAGGGCGCCAGCGGCGCGCTGGCCTTCGGGTCGCCCGACAAGCCGCTGGCCCCGCGCGCCGGCGGCGCGGCCATCGCCTTCGGCCCGCCGCGCGATTCGTCCCGCGCGCCGGCGCCGAGCTGAGCGAGACGCGCGCGGTCCCTGAAAACCTTGCCGAAAATTCCGGACTCCGGCTAGACTGCGCGTGGATGAGATGCTTGGGAGCGCATGTCATGACGCAGATGCTGACCTCGATCGCGGGGCAGGGCGACCTTCCGCGCTGGTTCGCCCGCGTGTTTGACACCATCGCCGAGCTGAAGCGCGGCAGCTTCGATTTCGAACTGCCCGACGGGCGTCGGTTCAGCGCCCGCAGCGGCGCGCCGGGCCCCGCCGCGCTGGTGCAGGTGCGCAATCCGGCCCTGTTCGCGCGCATCCTGCGCGAGGGCGAGATGGGCTTCGCCGAGGCCTTCATGGAGGGCTGGTGGGACACGCCGGACCTGCAGGCGGTGCTCGACGTGGCGCTGCTCAACAACGATGAAGTCGCCCAGCCCCATGCCGGGGTCGCGCTGGCGCGGTTGATCGAACGCCTGCGCCACTGGATGAACCGCAACACCCGCGCCGGCGCGCGGCGCAACATCGAGGCGCATTACGACCTGGGCAACGCCTTCTACGCCAAGTGGCTGGACCCGACGATGACCTATTCCTCGGCGCTGTTCCACGGGCGGCAGGAAAGCCTCGAAACCGGGCAGATCAACAAATACGTCGCCATCTGCGACGCCATCGCCGCGCCGCGCGACGGCCATGTGCTGGAGATCGGCTGCGGCTGGGGCGGCTTCGCCGAATACGCCGCCGGGACGCGGGGGCTGCGGGTGACCGGGCTGACGATTTCGCCGAGCCAGCGCGATTTCGCCCGCAAGCGCATGTTCGAGGCCGGGCTGGCGGAGCGCGTCAGCATCGAGCTGCGCGATTATCGCGACGAGACCGGGCGCTATGACGGCATCGCCTCCATCGAGATGCTGGAGGCGGTGGGCGAAAGCTACTGGCCGGTGTATTTCCGGGCGCTGCACGACCGCCTGAACCCGGAGGCGCGCGCCACCCTGCAGGCGATCACCGTCGCCGATCGGCTGTTCGCGCGCTACCGCAAGAGCGTCGATTTCGTGCAGAAGCACATTTTCCCCGGCGGAATGCTGCCTTCGCCGCGGGTGTTGCGCGAACAGGCTGCGGGCGCCGGGCTCGATCTGGTTGACAGCGTGGCGTTCGGGCCCTCCTATTCGGAGACCCTGCGGCGCTGGCGCACCCGTTTCAACGCCTGCTGGGACGAGATCGCGCCGCTTGGCTTTGACGAGCGGTTTCAACGCATGTGGAATTTCTATCTGGCCAGCTGCGCGTCCTGTTTCATGGCCGGGACCACGGATGTTTCGCAAGTGACCCTGCGCCGGGCGGGCTGACCCCGCCCCGTCGCGCGCCTTGGCGTATCGGAAGGCGAGCCATGAGCGAAGTCAGAAACCGCATGTCCGGCGGTCGCGCCGTCGCGGCGCTGGCGCTGGCGCTGGCGGGCATGGGCACGGTCAACGTGTTCTTCCACGTCGAACCCCCCGATGATTTCGATCCGGTCGTCCCGGTCTACGCCGCCGCCGCGCTGGTGGGGCTGATCGCCGGCTGGACGCATCTGGGCCCCGCGCTGGGGCGATCCTTCATGCATTCGGCGCTGATGGCGATCGGCGCCGCCTGTTTCGGGCTGGTCTACGGATTGGCGCTGATGGCGGCGAAGATGACGGCCTCGGTCTACGGGTTTTCCAGCTTTGGCACGGTGATGGACCTGTTCAACTTCCTGCTCATGCGCATGCAGGCGTATTTTCTGCTGTTCTTGCGGCCCGGCCCGGTGATTTCGCTGGTGGCGGGGGCGGTGATCGCCGGGCTGGTCGCGGAGCATTTCCAGCGCCGCTGGCGTTGAGGCGCCGCGCCGGTCCGCCGGAGCATTTGCTTTCGGCGCCCGGCGTGGTATCGGCTGCCCCCTGACGGAAATGTCTGCCCGGACGGACGGACTTCCGGCTCGACCAACCCGGAATTTGGGGAAAGCACATGCAAGATCTCGACGCGCTGAGAGGCCGGTATCTTGAGCGCATCGCCGCCGCCGAGGACGAAAACGCGCTGGAATCGGTGCGCGTCGCCGCCCTTGGCAAGAAGGGCGAGCTGAGCCTGATGATGCGCGAACTGGGCAAGATGACGCCGGACGAACGCAAGCAGGCCGGCCCGGCGCTGAACGCGCTGAAGGGCGCGCTGAACGCGGCGCTGGCGGCGCGGCGCGCGACGCTGGCCGACGCGGCGCTGGCGCGGCGGCTGGCGGGCGAGTGGCAGGACGTGACGCTGGCGGCGCGGCCCCGGCGCGAGGGGTCGATCCACCCGGTGAGCCAGGCCGCCGAGGAGGTGATGGCGATTTTCGCCGATCTCGGCTTCGCCGTCGCCGAAGGCCCGCAGATCGAAGACGACTGGCACAATTTCGACGCGCTCAACATCCCGCCCGAACATCCCTCGCGCCAGGAGATGGACACGTTTTACCTGTCGCGCGAAGCGGGCGACGCGCGCCCGCCGCATGTGCTGCGCACCCACACCTCGCCGGTGCAGATCCGCACCATGCAGGCCGAAGGGGCGCCGCTCAGGATCATCGCGCCGGGCCGGGTCTATCGCTGCGACTACGACCAGACCCACACGCCGATGTTTCATCAGGTGGAGGGGCTGGCGATCGACCGCGACATCTCCATGGCCAATCTGAAATGGGTGCTGGAGGAATTCTGCAAGGCGTTCTTCGAGGTCGAGGACATGGAATTGCGCTTCCGCGCCTCGCATTTCCCGTTCACCGAACCCTCCGCCGAGGTGGACATCCGCTGTTCCTGGGCCGGCGGGCAGCTGAAGCTCGGCGAGGGCGACGACTGGATGGAGATCCTCGGCTCAGGCATGGTGCATCCCAAGGTGCTGAAGGCGGCGGGGGTGGACCCGGATATCCACCAGGGCTTTGCCTTCGGCATCGGCATCGACCGGCTGGCGATGCTGAAATACGGCATCCCCGACCTGCGGGCGTTCTTTGACAGCGACCTGCGCTGGCTGCGCCATTACGGGTTCCGGGCGCTGGACGTGCCGACGCTGCATGGCGGGCTGAGCGCGTAAAGGAGGTTGAGATGGCCGCAAAGACCAAGGATCCGACGATCCGCTGCGACAAGGCGCCGGTGGCGCTGATCGACCGGGCGGTGGTGCATGACGGCGCCCCGATCCTGTTCGTGTTTCACGAGGATGACGACCCCTCGGGCTGGGCGTTTCTCAAGCAGCACATGAACAACGAGAACTACGCCGAGGACCTGATGCTCGACTGCCTGCACTGCATCCTGGAGCGCCACCCCGAACTCGCCGAACTGCGCGATCTGCCCGAGGAGCACTGGGCGCATCGCGAGGACGCGACGTCGCCCTGGCGGATCGGCGCCTTCGATGAAGACGAGGACATCAGGTGACGCCCCTGTAGGGCGGATCCCGATCCGCCATTGGCCGCCGCGCCAACGGCGGATCGAGCTCCGCCCTGCGCAAGACGCGCCGACAGCGAGAGACTTGCGAGCGCGGCGGCGGACCCACGCGTTCGGAACTGACGAGGCATGACATGAAATTCACCCTCTCCTGGCTCAGGGATCATCTCGACACCGAGGCGAGCCTTGACGACATCCTGGACACCCTCACCGACCTTGGCCTCGAGGTCGAGGGCGTCGAGGATCCGGCGGCGGCGCTGGGCGGGTTTCGCATCTGCCGGGTGATCGAGGCCGCGAAACACCCCAATGCCGACAAGCTGCGCCTGTGCCGGGTCGAAACCTGGCCCGGTGGCCCGGATAAACCGTCGCAGGAGGTGCAGGTGGTCTGCGGCGCCCCCAATGCGCGCACCGGCATGGTGGGGGTGTTCGCGGCGCCGGGCAGCCATATCCCGGGCACCGGGGTCGATCTCAAGCCCGGGGTGATCCGGGGCGTCGAATCCAACGGCATGCTGTGCTCCGAGCGCGAACTGATGATTTCCGAGGACCATGACGGGGTCATCGACCTGCCCGCCGACGCGCCGCTGGGCGCGCGCTACATCGACTACGCCGACATGAACGATCCGGTGATCGAGATCGCCATCACCCCCAACCGCCCCGACGCGCTGGGCGTCGCCGGGGTGGCGCGGGATCTGGCGGCGCGCGGGCTCGGGACGCTGAAAACCCCGGCGACGGCGCCGGTGGCGGGCGTCTACGCCAGCCCCATCGGGGTGCGCCTTGCGGCGGAGGTGGCCGACAAGGCCTGCCCGCTGTTCGTCGGGCGCCATATTCGCGGCGTGACCAACGGTCCGAGCCCCAAATGGCTGCAGCAGCGGCTGCGGGCCATCGGGCTGCGGCCGATCTCGGCGCTGGTGGACGTGACCAATTTCCTGACCTTCGACCGCGCCCGGCCGGTGCATGCGTTCGACGCCGACAAGGTGACGGGGGACATCGAGGCGCGGTTCGCGCGCGAAGGCGAGACCATCCTGGCGCTCGACGGCAAGGAATACGCGCTTGAGCCCGGCATGACGGTGATCGCCGATCGGGCGGGGCCCGAGGCGATCGGCGGGGTCATGGGCGGCGAGGACTCCGCCTGCCACGCCGACACCGTCAACGTGTTCGTGGAATGCGCCTGGTTCGACCCGGTGCGCACGGCGATGACCGGGCGCAAGCTGAAGATCGGTTCGGACGCGCGCTATCGCTTCGAGCGCGGCGTCGATCCGGCGTTCGCGCGTGAGGGCATGGAGATCGCCACGCGGATGATTCTCGATCTTTGCGGCGGCGAGGCGTCCGAGGTGGTGGTTGCGGGCAAGGCCCCCGACACGGCGCGCAGCTACGCGCTGCGCCCGGATCGGGTGGCCCGACTGGTGGGCATGGAGATCGATTGGGACGAGCAGCTGCGGATTCTCGACTCGCTGGGCTTCCGGGCGACCCGCACCGCTGCGGGCGCCGATGTGGCCGTGCCGAGCTGGCGCCCCGACGTGCATGGCGAGGCCGATCTGGTCGAGGAGATCGCCCGCGTCGCCTCGCTGACCAAGCTGGTTTCCAAACCCCTGGCCCGCCCCGCCGGGGTCACCGAGCGAAAGCTCACCCCGATGCAGCGGCGCGAGGCCGCGACGCGGCGCAATCTGGCGGCGCAGGGTCTGAACGAATGCGTCACCTATTCCTTTGTCTCCAAGCCCGAGGCGACGCTGTTCGGCGGCGGCGGGGACGCGATGGCGCTCGACAACCCGATCAGCTCCGAGATGAGCCACATGCGCCCCTCGCTGCTGCCCGGCCTGCTGGCGGCGGCGTCGCGCAATCAGGCGCGGGGGTTTGCTGATCTGGCGCTGTTCGAAATCGGCCCGGTGTTCCATGGCGCCGAGCCCGAGGACCAGAAACGCCACGCCTCGGGCGTGCTGATCGGGGCTACGGCGCCGCGCCACTGGTCGGGGGCGCGCCGACCGGTGGACCTGCATGACGCCAAGGGCGCGGCCGAGGCGGCGCTGGGGGCCATGGGGGTCGCCACCGACCGGCTGATGGCGCTGCGCAAGGCGCCTGACTGGTTCCATCCGGGGCGCTCGGCGGTGCTGAGCCTCGGCCCCAGGAACCCGCTGGCGGCGTTCGGCGAGCTGCACCCGCGGGTGCTGGAGGCCATGGACGTGAAAGGCCCGGCGGCGGGGTTCACCATCCTGCTCGACAACCCGCCATTCGCGCGCGCCAAGGGCAAGACCCGCCCGGCGCTGAACATTTCGGACCTGCAGGCGGTGGAGCGGGATTTCGCCTTCGTGGTCGATGCGAGGGTCGAGGCCGAGACCATACTGCGCGCCGCGCGGGGCGCCGACAAGAAGCTGATCGAGCGGGCTTTCGTGTTCGACGTGTTCGAGGGCCCCAGGGCGGCGGCGCAGTTCGGCGAGGGGCGCAAGTCCGTGGCCTTCAGCGTGCGGCTTCAGCCCCGCTCGAAAACCCTCACCGATGCGGAGATCGAAGCCGTGGCGGCGAAGATCGTCGCCGCGGTCGCCAAGGCGACGGGCGGCGAGCTGCGCGGCTGAACCCGGGCGGCGCAGCGGGAGTGGCGCGGCGCAAGACAGCGGCGCCGCGCCCGGGCGCCTGACCCGGGACCGCCCGCGCGGGTCCCGCCGCTCAGTCCGATCTGGGCACGTTGGCGCCGATCTTTGACGCCGGGCGCTTCATGGCGCGCTCCAACCAGTCATCCACATTGGGGAAATCGTCAAGCTCCAGCCGCTCGCCCGCGGCATAGAACCGCTCCAGCGTCATCACCCAGGGCCAGGTCGCCACGTCGGCGATGGTGCAGTCGTCCCCCATGATCCAGCGCCGCCCCTCCAGCCGGTTGTCCAGCACGCCCAGCAGGCGGCGGGTCTCGTTGGCGTAGCGCTCGACCGGGTAGGGGTCGTTCACCTTGTCGGCGGCGTATTTGTAGAAATGCCCGAACTGCCCGAACATCGGCCCGACGCCGCCCATCTGGAACATCAGCCACTGGATGGTCTCGATGCGTCGCGCCGGGTCGGCGGGCAGAAGTTTGCCGGTCTTTTCCGCCAGATACAGCAGGATGGCCCCGGATTCCCACAGCCCGATCGGCCCGTCCGGCCCGTTGGGGTCGATGATCGCCGGGATCTTGTTGTTGGGGTTCAGGGACATGAATTCGGGGGTCAGCTGATCGTCGGCGGAAAAGCTGATCAGATGCGCCTCGTAGGGCAGGCCGACCTCCTCGAGCATGGCCGACACCTTGATGCCGTTCGGGGTGGCCAGCGAATAAAGCTGGATCACGCCCGGATCGGCGGCGGGCCAGCGGTTGGCGATGGGAAAGGCCGAGCTGTCAAACATTTTCTGTTTCCTGCTGTGATATATCAGAAAGCACAGTTAATCCGCTGGTTTGCCGTTTCAACCATCAACGAACGGCGCAAATTCGTTTCCCTTCTCCCAACAATCGCCTGAAACGCCTGTCAACGTCACAGCCTCAGCCGGGCCCATGCGACGCAAGCCCGGGCCCGGCTGAGATGCGCTGCAATGGAGAGACAAAGATGTTTCAGGAATTCAAGGATTTCGCCGTCAAGGGCAACATGGTCGACATGGGCGTCGGCATCGTCATCGGCGCCGCCTTCACCACCATCGTCAAGAGCCTCGTGACGGACATAATCAACCCGATCATCGGGCTGTTCACCGGCGGCCTGGACTTTTCCGGCCTGTATCTCAACCTGTCCGGGCAAGAGGTCGACTCGGCGGCGGCGGCCAGGGAGGCCGGGTTGGCGGTGATCACCTATGGCGTGTTCATCAACGCGGTGATCAGTTTTCTGATCGTCGCCTGGATTCTGTTCCTGGTCATCCGGGCGGTGAATTCCATGAGGAAAGAGGCCGAAGCCGAAGCCGAACCCGAGGCCCCCGCCGGCCCCACGCAGGAGCAGCTGCTCGTCGAGATCCGCGACCTGCTGGCAAAGCGCGCATGATCGGGGGGCGGCCCCGCAATCCCCCCGCCCCCGGGGCTCCCCCGTCAGATCTTCAGCGCCTCGGCCGGGGCGATCGAGTCGCGCCCCAGCGCCTCGCCCACCGCATGGTTGGTCAGACGCCCGGCATGGGCGTTGAGCCCGTCGAGCAGATGCGGATCCTCGGCGCAGGCCCGTTTCCAGCCCTTGTCGGCGAGCGCCAGCAGGAACGGCATGGTGGCGTTGCCCAGCGCGATGGTCGCGGTGCGCGGCACGGCGCCGGGCATGTTGGCGACGCAGTAATGCACGATGCCGTCGACCCGGTAGATCGGATCGTCATGGGTGGTGGCCTTCGAGGTCTCGAAGCAGCCGCCCTGGTCGATCGCCACGTCGACGATCGCCGCGCCCGGCTTCATGTCGCCAAGCTGCGCGCGCGACACCAGTTTCGGCGCCGCGGCGCCCGGGACCAGCACCGCGCCCACCACCATGTCGGCGCGCGCGATCATCTCCGCCGTCGCGGCGCGCGAGGCGTGGCGGGTGCCGAAGGCGTCGCCGAACACGTCGTCGAGATAGCGCATCCGCGGCAGCGACATGTCCATCACCGTCACCTGCGCGCCCATGCCCGCGGCGACCTTTGCCGCGTGGGCCCCCACCACGCCGCCGCCGATCACCACCACTTCGGCCGGGCCGACGCCGGGCACGCCGCCCATCAGCGTGCCGCGCCCGCCATTGGCCTTCTGCAGCGCCCAGGCGCCCATCTGCGGGGCCAGCCGGCCCGCGACCTCGGACATGGGCGCCAGCAGCGGCAGCCCGCCATGGCCGTCGGTGACGGTTTCGTAGGCGATGGCGGTGACGCCGCTTTCCAGCAGATCGGCGGTCTGGGCCGGGTCGGGCGCCAGGTGCAGATAGGTGAACAGCACCTGCCCCTCGCGCAGCCGTTTGCGTTCGACGGGCTGGGGCTCCTTGACCTTGACGATCATCTCGGCCGCTTCGAACACCGCCGCGGCGTCGTTCATGATCCGCGCCCCGGCCTCGCGGTAATCCGCGTCGGGGAACCCGGCGCCGAGCCCGGCGTCGGTCTCGATCAGCACCTCATGTCCGTGATGCACGGCCTCGCGCGCCACGGCGGGCGTCATGCCGACGCGATATTCCTGGTTCTTGATTTCCTTGGGGCATCCGATCCGCATGATCCGTCTCCACGGCAAAGCATGTTGCGCCTGCGCCAGAGCCTGCGCCTGACTCGCCAAAATGTGCTTGCAAATATCCCTTGTGCAGCCGCGAAAGAATGCAATAATTCCGCGGAAAATGCGCATGACCTCATCAGATATTGCGATTGACGCCAAGGACCGGGCGATTCTCACCGTGCTGCAGCGCGAGGGACGCCTGCCCAATTCCGAACTCGCCGATCGGGTGAACCTCTCCGCCTCCGCCTGCCATCGCCGGGTGGCGCGGCTGGAGCGCGACGGGGTGATCCAAGGCTACGCGGCGCTGATCGACCCGCGCGCGGTGGGGCGGCGATCGACGGTGTTCGTGGAAATCACCCTGCAGGGGCAAAGCGACGAGATTCTTGAGGCTTTCGAAGCCGGCGTCGCCCGCATCCCCGACGTGCTGGAATGCCATCTCATGGCCGGCGCCGCCGATTACCTGCTGAAGATCGCCGCCCGCGACCCGGATGATTTCGCCCGCATCCATCGCCAGCATCTGGCGCGCCTGCCCGGCGTCAGTCAGATGCAGTCGAGCTTCGCCTTGCGCCGCGTGGTCAGCACCACCGCGCTGCCCATGGATTGATCGTCGCGACGCCCGCCGCCAAAAGCCGCCCGAAGCCCGCTGCGCCCCCGGCGAAATCGCGGGTGTTCGGGGCGGGGATCGCATGTGAAATCGCGCCTCAGCCGAGCAGCGCCTGCATCGCGTAAAGCACGCTCATGCCGGCGAAAATTCCGCCCAGCAGCGAGCGCGTCGCCATCCCCGTCGCCAGGGCCGCCAGCCCCGCGAAAAGCCTGGCCGGGTCGAGCGCGCCGCCGCTTGCCTCGGGCCAGACCACCAGCGGCGCCGCCATGGCCGGCAGCACCGTCACCGGCACGAAGCGCAGCAGGCGGATGGCCAAGTCCGGCATCTTGCGCCCGCCGAGAAACCCGATGAAGGAAAACCGGATCAGCCACGTGCCAAACCCCAGCGCCGCGATCGCGCCCCACAGCGCCGGGCCCGACAGCCCGGTCACGAGCGGCCCTCCAGCGCGGTTTCCACCGCATAGCCCACGGCGATGCCAAGCCCGGCGGCGATCAGCAGCCCCGTGCCGTAGGGCGCCCAGCCCAGCGCCAGCGCGCCGATCGAGGCCGCCAGCGCCGCCGCCATGTCCGGAATCCGGCGCAGCATCGGCGCGGCGATGGCGATGTAGGCCACCGGCACTGCGAAATCCAGCGAATATCCCGGCGGGATCGCCGCCCCGAACAGCGCCCCCAGAAACGCCCCGAGATACCAGAACGGCAGCGTCGGGACCCCGACGCCGAAATAATAGGCCAGCTTTTCGCGCAGCGGCGCCTCGGGGTCGGCCAGATAGCGGCGGATCGACAGCGCATAGACCTGATCGACCATGAAATACGCCGCCACCGCCCGCACCCCCAGCGGCGCCCGCCCCAGATGCGGGGTCAACGAGGCCGAATACATCGCCATGCGCATGTTCACCGCCAGCGCCGTCAGGATCGCCGCATAGACCGGCGCGCCGTCCGAGATCTGCTGCACGAAGGCGAATTGCGAGGCCCCGGCGATCACCAGCGCCGACAGGGTCATGGCCTCGGCCAGCGGCATTCCGGCCTCGGTGGCGACCACGCCGAACAGCATGGCGAAGGGCAGCACCACGATCACGAAGGGCAGCCCCGCGACCGCTCCGGCCCGGAAGGCGGCGGCGGCGGTCGGGCGCGCGGTCGCGGCGGCGGTCGGGCGCGCGGTCGCTGGGGTCTCGCGGATGGACATGGCGGCCTCCCTGCGGCAAAACTTGTCAGGATGCCTTACCTGTTCCGCGCCCGCTCCGCCAATGAAGGTTTGCGCCCGATGCACGAAGATTTCCTGATCGCCCCGGACCCGGCCGCGCCGCGCCTCACCCGCGCGGTCACAGGCGTCGATCACGAGGGCGCGGCGCAGACCATCCGCGTGGTCGAGGAGCGCCCCCTGACCATCTACCTCAACGCGCAGGAGATCGTCACCGCCATGACCATCGGCGACTATCCCGAATTTCTCGCCGTGGGCTATCTGCGCAACCAGGGCATGCTGCGCGACGACGACGTGCTGACCGGGGTCGATTGCGACGCGGAGCTGGAGGTGGCGGTGGTGCGCACCGAACGGCGCACCGATTACGAGGACAAGCTGAAAAGGAAGACCCGCACCTCGGGCTGCGCCGTGGGCACGGTGTTCGGCGACATGATGGAGGGGCTCGACGGGCTGACCCTGCCGGGCGCGGAGCTGCGCACCTCGTGGCTGTATGGGCTGGCGAAAAAGATCAACACGGTCCCGAGCCTGTATCTGGAGGCCGGGGCGATTCATGGCTCGGTGCTGTGCCGCCGCGATCGCCCGCTGGTCTACATGGAGGATGTGGGCCGCCACAACGCGGTGGACAAGATCGCCGGATGGATGCTGATGGAGCGGGAAAGCGCCGCCGACAAGATCCTTTACACCACCGGGCGGCTGACCTCGGAGATGGTGATCAAGACTGCGCTGATGGGCATTCCGGTTCTGGCCTCGCGATCGGGGTTCACCGCCTGGGGGGTGGAGATCGCGCAGCAGGTGGGGCTGACGCTGGTCGGCCGCCTGCGCGGCAAGCGTTTTGTGTGTCTTTCGGGGGCGGAGCGGCTGATCTGGGACGCGGATATGTCCAAAATCGTCGACGAGGGGCGCAAGTCGGGGCGAAAGGGCGCGCGCGATGCATGATCTTTCGGGCGACGTCGCGCCGTTCGGCGTCATCCTCGCCGGCGGGCGCGCCAGCCGCATGGGCGGCGGCGACAAGGCGCTGCTGGATCTGGCCGGGCGGCCGCTGCTGGCCCATGTGATCGCGCGGCTGGCCCCGCAGGTCGGGGCGCTGGCGCTGAACGCCAATGGCGACGCGGCGCGGTTTTCGGACTGGGGTCTGCCGGTGATCGCCGACAGCGTCGGCGGCTATCCGGGGCCGCTGGCGGGGGTTCTGGCGGGCATGGACTGGGCGGCGGCGCGCGGCGCGTCGCATATCGTCACAGCCGCCGCTGACACGCCGTTCTTTCCGCGCGACCTCGCGGCGCGGCTGATCGCGGCGGCGCGGGCCGAGGGAACGCCGCTGGCCATGGCGGCGACGCCGGAGCGCGGAGGCCTGGCGCGCCAGCCCACATTCGGGCTGTGGCCGGTGGCGCTGCGCGAGGATCTGCGCGCGGCGCTGGCGGGGGGGCTGCGCAAGGTGGTGCAGTGGACCGAGCCGCTTGGCTGCGCGCGGGCGGTGTTCGAAACCGGCGCGCGGAATCCGTTCTTCAACGTCAACACGCCGGCGGATCTGGCGGAGGCGGCGCGCATCGCCGGCGCGCGTCAGAAGGTTTTCGGCGTGGTGGGCTGGAAGAATTCCGGCAAGACCACGCTGATGGAAAAACTGGTGGCGCAGATCACGGCGCGGGGGTTTTCGGTGTCGACGGTGAAGCATGCGCATCACGCCTTTGACGTGGACCGGCCGGGCAAGGACAGCCATCGGCATCGCCAGGCCGGGGCGCGCGAGGTGCTGCTGGTGTCCGCAAATCGCTGGGCGTTGATGCATGAGCTGCGCGACGCGCCCGAGCCGCCGCTGGAGACCTTGCTGGAGCGCCTCGCGCCGGTGGACCTGGTGCTGATCGAAGGCTACAAGCGCGACCCTCACCCCAAGATCGAGGCCCATCGCGCCGCCACCGGCAAGTCGTTGATCGCGCCGGGCGATCCGACGGTGCGCGCGGTGGCGAGCGACGAACCGGCGCCGGGCGACGTGCCGGTGTTCGGGCTGGACGACGCGCGCGGGATCGCCGATTTCATATTGGCGGAGACCGGGCTGGAGGCGCGCCGATGAGCGGGCCGCGCATCGGGCCGCGCATGGGGGCGCCTTCGGGGCCCGGCCCGGCCGTCGGGGGCGTCGAGCCCCCTCCGTCCGCAGCGCCGAAGGGGCGCTGGGACCGTTGCCGGCGTCGGCGCGCATGACCGGGGCCGGGACCGACAAGGCGCTGGCGCCTGAGGATCCGCCGCGGCTGCGCAATGATTGCTTCGCCTTGCCGCCGGGCGTCGACTGGGCGCCCGTGGATGCGGCGCTGGCGCGGCTCCGGGCCCGTTGCGGGGTCGTGGCGGGGCGCGAGGATGCGCCGGTCGCCGAGGCCGAGGGGCGGATTCTGGCGGCGCCGGTCTATGCGCTGCGCGACAATCCGGCGGCGGCGAATTCGGCGGTGGACGGCTTCGCCTTCGCCCATGACGCGCTGACCGGCGCCGACCCCGAGGAGCTGGACTTGCTGGACGGGCGCGCCGCCGCCGGGGCGCCCTATGGCGGCGTGGTGCCGCCCGGCGCGGCGGTTCGGGTGCTGACCGGGGCGGTGTTGCCCAAGGGCTGCGACACGGTTGTGCTGCAGGAGGATATCGGCGTCGCGGGCGGCAGGCTGCGCCTGCGCCCGGGGTTGAAGCGCGGCGCGAACCGGCGCAAGGCGGGCGAGGATGCGCGGGCGGGGGCCGAGATCCTGCCGGCGGGCGGCGTGCTGGCGGCGCAGGATCTGGCGCTGGCGATCGCCACTGGCGTCGGCGTCGTGTCCGTGCGGCGGCGGCTGCGGGTGGCGGTGCTGTCCACGGGGGATGAATTGCTGCCCCCCGGCGCGCCGCCGCGGCATGGCGCGATCCATGATTCCAACCGGCCGATGCTGGCGGCCATGGCGGCGCGCTGGGGGTTTGAGGCGGTTGATCTGGGCTGCGCGGCGGATGACGCGGGCGCGGTGCGCGCGGCGCTGGACCGGGGCGCGGCCGCGGCGGATGCGATCCTGACTTCGGGCGGCGCCTCGGCGGGCGAGGAGGATCACGTGTCGGCGGCGCTGCGCGACGCCGGGGCGTTGACGGAATGGCGGGTGGCGATGAAACCGGGGCGGCCGCTGGCGCTGGCGTCCTGGAACGGCGCGGCGGTTTTCGGGTTGCCGGGCAACCCGGTGGCGGCGTTCGTCTGCGCGCTGATCTTCGCGCGCCCGGCGCTGATGGCGATGGCGGGCGCGGCATGGCCCGCGCCCATGGCGCTGACCTTGCCCGCGGCATTCGCCAAGCGCCGCAAGCCGGGGCGGCGGGAATATCTGCGCGCGCGGCTTGACGCCGACGGCCGGGTCGAGGCGTTTCGCTCGGAGGGTTCGGGGTTGATCTCCGGGCTGAGCTGGGCCGACGGGCTGTGCGAACTGCCCGAAGACGGGCGGGACGTGGCGCCGGGCGATCCGGTGCGCTACCTGCCCTTCGCCGGGTTCGGTCTGTGAGCGCGCCATCCGCTCCGCCGTCGCGAAAAACCGGTTTCTTCGCCCCCGAGGGCCTGCGCACCGCCGGGTTCTACGCCGCCCTGTTCGCCGCGCTTGGCGTGCATCTGCCGTTCTGGCCGCTGTGGCTGGCGCAATGGGGGCTGGGGGCGGCGGCGATCGGCGGCTTCCTGGCCGCCGGGACGGTGACGCGGGTCGTCGCCGGGCTGGCGCTGCCGGTGCTGGCCGATCGCTGGGATGCGCGGCGCGTTCTGCTCGGGGTCATGGGGGGCTTCGGGGCGCTGGTGTTTCTCGCCCACCGCTGGATCGGGACCGAGGGCGCGCTGTTCGTCGCCACATTGGCCAGCACCGCGAGCTTCGCCGCGCTGATGCCGGTGGGCGATGCGCTGGGCGCGGCGGCGGCGCGGGCGTTCCGGTTCGAATACGCCCATGCGCGCAGCGCCGGGTCGGCGGCGTTTCTGTTCGCCAATCTGGGCTTTGGCGCCTGGATCGGGACCATGGGGCCGGGGGTGGCGCTGTGGGGGATCGTGTTTTTCCTTGCCTGCGCCGGGTGGCTGGGGGCGACGCATCCCGGCGGCGGGCGCGTGGTTGCGCGGCAAAAGCCGACATTGGCCGAGACCGGACGGCTGTTCGCGTCGCCGGCGTTCCTGATCTTCGTGCTGGCCATGGGGCTCAGCCAGGCCTCGCATGCGGTGTTCTACGCCTATGGCTCGATCCATTGGCGGGCGCTGGGCATCGGCGAGGCGGAAATCGGCGCGCTCTGGGCCTTTGGCGTGGCGGCTGAGGTGGCGCTGATGGCGGTCTGGGGGCCGGGGCTGCTGCGCCGGCTCGGCCCGGTCAAGGTGGTGGCGCTGTCGGGCGGCGTCGGGGTCGTGCGCTGGGCGCTGATGGCGTTGGATCCCGTGGGGCCGGCGCTGTGGCTGCTGCAGGGGAGCCATGCGCTGACCTTCGCCGCCGGGCATCTGGCGGTGATCGCCTTCGTTTCGGCGGCGGCGCCGCATCGGCTGGCGGGGTCGGCGCAGGGGTTGCTTGGGGCGGCGTCCGGCGCCATCACCGCGGCGGCGATGGCGCTGGCGGCGGCGGTCTATCCGACGGTGGGCGGCGAGGCCTACTGGATCGCCAGCGCCCTGTCGGCGGGCGGGCTGGCGGCGGCGATCTGGCTGGCGCGGGTCTGGGACGGCGGGCGGATCGCGGTCTGAGGCGCCGCCCCCGGCGTCAGTCGAAGGCGCCCACGGTCTGGGCCACCAGCATGAAGGCGCGCCCGGTGCGGGTGTCGGCGATGACGGGCAGCTGCGCCTCGGCGCGGGGGTCGTCGAGGGTCTTGCGCAGCACGCCGTCGAAGCGGCGCATCAGGTGCATGGCGGTGTCGCGAAAAATCGGGTCGGATTTCATCATCGCGCGCACCTGCTCCACCGCCTCGGGGGCGACGATGCCGCCGACCGCCGCCACCTCGGGGCCGCGGGCGCCGTGGGCGAATCGCGCCCAGGCGGCGGCGGGCGCGAGCCGGGCCTCCAGATCCTCCATGTAGATCCCATTCTGGGCGAGCATGGTCAGCGTGTCCTCCGCCGCCTGCAGCAGGTCCGAGACCGCCGGATCGCGCAGCGCCGTGCGCAGGGCGGCGAAACCCTGCTCGTCGCTTTCGTCGCGGGGGAAATTCAGCGCCGTGGCGATGGTGGGCCAGTCGAGCGCCGGGGCCGGCGGATCGTCGCTGAGCGGCAGCGAGGCCTGCGCGGTTTCGGCCAGGGGCGCCGCGCGCGCGCGCGGCGGCGCGGCGGGGATGGTCGGGCGCGGTTGCGCGGCGGGCGATCGGGCGGC
>NZ_JBWOMN010000114.1:0-20124 GCF_056449545.1 Oceanicella sp.
CGACAGTGACGGGCGCGGCGGCGACGGGCGCGGCGGCGACGGGCGCGATGACGGGCGAAATCCCGGGCGGGTTTCAGCGCGCGCGCGCGGCGCGCGTCAGCCGCGCCCGGCCGGCGGCGCGGCGGCGCGGTCGGAGAAGCGGAGCCCGCGCCAGGACGCATGGGCGCGGGGCTGGCGCGGGATCGCGCTGGCGCTCGGCGCCGGCGCGGCGCTGGCGCTGGCGCAGCCGCCCTATGGGGTGTTCTGGACGGTTTTCATCGCCGTGCCGCTGCTGGCGGTTCTGACCGCCGCCGCCTCGCGCCGCGGGGCGTTCTTCATCGGCTGGGCGGCGGGGACGGCGTTTTTCGCCGCCGGGCTCAACTGGATCGCCGAGCCGTTTCTGGTGGACGCGGCGCGCTACGGCTGGATGGCGCCCTTCGCGGTGGCGCTGATGTCCGGCGGGCTGGCGCTGTTCTGGGGGCTGGCTTTCGGCGTGGCGCGGCGGCTGTGGCCCCGGCGCCGCCCCGACGCGCCGCTGTCGATCGTCGCGGGGGCGCTGGTCTTCGCCGGCGCCTGGGCGCTGGCCGAGGCGCTGCGCTCCTACATGTTCACCGGGTTCCCCTGGGCGCTGCCCGCCTATGGCTGGGTCGACACGCCGCTGGCGCAGGCGGCGTCGCTGTTCGGCCCGCATATGCTGGGATTCGCCGGGATCTTCGCCGCCGCGCTGCCGGGGCTGGCGCTGCGCGGCGGCCCCGGCGGGGGGCGGCGAACAGCGGCGGCGCTGGCGGCCTCGCTGGCGCTGATCCTGGGCGGCTGGGGCTGGGGCGCGGCGCGGCTGGCGGCGCCGGCGCCCGCGCCCGAGGGACGGGTCGCGCCGGTGCTGCGCATCGTGCAGCCCAACGCGCCGCAGAAGGACAAGTGGAACCCCGAGAAGATCCCGGTGTTCTGGGCCCGGCTGCTGGCGCTGTCCGCGCCCGGCCCGGGCGAGCCGCGCCCGGATCTGGTGATCTGGCCCGAAACCGCGGTGCCGTTCTTTCTTGACCGCGACGACACCGCGCGCCGCCTGATCGCCGAGGCCGGCGGCGGCGCGCCGGTGGTTCTGGGCGCGCGGCGGGTCAATGCGCGGGGCGACTGGTTCAACGCCATGCAGGTGGTGGACGCGGCCGGCGAGGTCGCCGCCGCCTATGACAAGGCGCATCTGGTGCCGTTCGGCGAATACGTGCCGCTGTTCGGGTTGCTTGACGCGCTCGGGATCGGGGCGCTGGTGGGCGAGAGCGGCGGATTCACCCCCGGCGACGGCGCCGGGGCAGGGCGCATGGCGCTGCCGGGCCTGCCGGCTTTCGCGCCCCAGATCTGCTACGAGACGATTTTCCCGCAGGAGGCGCCGTTCCTCGATCGCCGCCCCGACTGGATCCTGCAGATCACCAATGACGCCTGGTTCGGCGCGCGCGCCGGGCCGATCCAGCATTTCCAGCAGGCGCGCATGCGCGCCATCGAGCAGGGGCTGCCGCTGGTGCGCGCCGCCAACACCGGCGTGTCGGCGGTGATCGACGCCAGGGGCCGGGTGACGGCGCGGCTCGGCCTGCATCGGTCCGGGGCGCTGCAGGCGGACCTGCCGCCGCCGCTGCCCCCGACGCTGTATGCGCAAAGCGGCGACGCGCCCTGGCTGGCGCTGATCGCGGCGCTGCTGTCATTCGGCGCGCTGGCCGGGCGCGGGCGGGCGCGACGCCGGCGCGACGCCGAAGCTTGACCCTGTCGCGCGCGCCTGTTTAACAAGGCCGACCCCGCGCCCGGGGGCCTCGCGCTTGGCGGGGCGCCGCCCAGCCCACGCCGCCCAGCCCACGCCGCCCAGACCAACCAGCCCAGACCAACCAGCCCACGCCGCCCAGACCAAGAAGCCAAGGAGCATGCCGTTGGCCCGCCAGGATTACCTCTTCACCTCGGAATCGGTTTCCGAGGGCCATCCCGACAAGGTCTGCGACCGGATTTCCGACGCGGTGCTCGACGCCTATCTGTCGGTGTTCCCCTATACGCGCGTCGCCTGCGAGACGCTGGCCACCACCAACCGCATCGTCATCGCCGGCGAGGTCGGCACGCCCAAGGACCGCCCGAACCTGTTCCAGGACGTCAACCAGACGCTGGAGCGGGTGGCGCGCGAATGCATTCGCGACATCGGCTATGAACAGGCCGGGTTCGACTGGGGCACGGTGGAGATCACCAACCTGCTGCACGGCCAGTCCAAGGACATCGCCATGGGCGTCAACGCCAGCGACACCAAGGACGAGGGCGCCGGCGATCAGGGCATCATGTTCGGCTACGCCGTCGATGAGACCCCGGAGCTGATGCCGGCCCCGATCCACTACGCCCACGCCATCCTGCGCCGCCTGGCGCAAGCGCGCAAATCCGGCGAGGCGCGCCAGCTCGGCCCCGACGCCAAGTCGCAGCTGACCCTGCGCTACGCCGACGGCAAGCCGGTGGGGGTGACGTCGATCGTGCTCTCGACCCAGCATCTGGACGCGCGGCTGAGCTCGGACCGGGTGCGCGACATCGTCGAGCCCTTCATCCGCGAATCGCTGCCCGACGGCTGGATCGACGCCGCCACCGAATGGCACGTGAACCCCACCGGCGCCTTCGTGATCGGCGGGCCGGACGGCGACGCCGGTCTGACCGGGCGAAAGATCATCGTCGACACCTATGGCGGCGCCGCGCCCCATGGCGGCGGGGCGTTTTCCGGCAAGGATCCCACCAAGGTGGACCGCTCGGCGGCCTACGCGGCGCGCTATCTGGCCAAGAACGTGGTCGCCGCCGGGCTGGCGCAGCGCTGCGTGATCCAGCTCAGCTACGCCATCGGCGTGTCAAAGCCGCTGTCGATCTACGCCGACACCCACGGCACCGGGACGGTGGACGAAACCGCGATCGAAAGCGCGGTGGCCGAGGCCATGGACCTGACGCCGCGCGGCATTCGCGAGCATCTGGGGCTGAACAAGCCGATCTACCAGCGCACCGCCGCCTATGGTCATTTCGGCCGGTCGCCGGACAATGACGGCGGCTTCAGCTGGGAAAAGACCGATCTGGTCGAGGCGTTGAAATCCGCGCTCTGAACGCGCGGCGCGAACGGGGAATGCACTGATGGCGCCTGAACGCGAGGCGGGATCCCGCACCGGCTGGGCGCGCGGCGACGGCGCGCCCTGGCGCAATTTCTACGGCCGCCGCCACGGCAAGAAGCTGCGCAAGGGGCAGGCGGCGCATCTGGGCGCCACGCTGGCGGCGATTTCGCCCCGGGGCGTGGGCTGGGACGAAAACCCAGATCGCGCCCCCATCGACCTTGCGGCGCTGTTCGGCGGGGATCGCGAGATCTGGCTGGAGATCGGCTTTGGCGGCGGCGAGCACATGCTGGCCCAGGCGGCGGCCAACCGCGATGTCGGGATCATCGGCTGCGAACCCTATGTCAACGGCGTCGCGGCGTTTCTCGGCCAGATGGCCGAGGCCGGGATCGACAATGTGCGGGTCCATGCCGGGGATGCGCGCGACCTGATGGACGTGCTGCCCGCGGCCTCCGTGTCCCGTGCGTTTCTGCTGTATCCCGATCCCTGGCCGAAATCGCGCCACCACAAGCGCCGCTTCGTCAGCGAGGACAATCTGGACGCGCTGGCCCGCGCGCTGAAGCCCGGCGCGGCGTTTCGCGTCGCCACCGATATCGGCGACTACGTGCGCCATACGCTGGCGCATCTGCTGGCGCGCCCGGATTTCGAGTGGACCGCGCAGGGGCCGGCGGATTGGCGCGCGCCCTGGGCCGACTGGCCCGGCACCCGCTACGAGGCCAAGGCGCTGCGCGAGGGGCGCAGGCCCCATTACATGACGTTTCGCCGCGTCTGACGGCCGGCCGGGCGCCGCCGGGTCCATCCCCGGCGGCGGTGGACTGGGGCCGGGCGGCTCGCTAGAACCGGGCGCAACGCAGGTCAGCTGATTTTTGAGGAATACGCCCATGTCCGGTCCCGGCGCGCCCGCCCCGCTCACCGCCCAGAAATCCGGCCCGCTCCGGGGCGAGGCGCATGTGCCCGGCGACAAGTCGATATCGCACCGGGCGTTGATTCTGGGGGCGCTGTCGGTGGGCGAGACCCGGGTTTCGGGCATGCTGGAAGGGCAGGACGTGCTCGACACCGCCGCCGCCATGCGCGCCTTCGGGGCCGAGGTGGAGCGACGCGCGCCCGGGGAATGGCGCATCCGGGGCGTCGGGGTCGGGGGCTTCGCCGAACCCGACGACGTGGTCGATTGCGGCAATTCGGGCACCGGCGTGCGGCTGATCATGGGGGCGATGGCGACCACGCCGATCTGCGCCTGCTTCACCGGCGACGCGTCCCTGCGGGGCCGGCCCATGGGGCGGGTGACCGAACCGCTGGCGCTGTTCGGGGCCGAGGCGCGGGGCCGCGCCGGCGGCCGCCTGCCGCTGGTGCTGAGCGGCGCGCCGGCGCCGATGCCGGTCAGCTACCGCCTGCCGGTGCCCTCGGCGCAGGTGAAATCCGCGGTGCTGCTGGCCGGGCTGAACGCGCCGGGGATCACCGAGGTGATCGAGCGCGAGGCCACCCGCGACCACACCGAGCGCATGCTGCGCGGCTTCGGCGCCACTGTCGAGGTCGAGCAGCTGGGCGATCTGCGCTCGATCCGCCTGTCGGGCGAACCGGAATTGCTGGGCCAGACGCTGGTCGCGCCGCGCGATCCGTCCTCCGCCGCGTTTCCGGTCGCCGCGGCGCTGATCGTCGAGGGGTCGGACCTGCTGGTCCCGGGGATCGGGCTGAACCCGACCCGCGCCGGGCTGTTCCAGACCCTGCGCGACATGGGCGCGGATCTGGTTTTCGAAAACGCGCGGGAGCAGGGCGGCGAGCCGGTTGCCGACCTGCGGGCCCGGTTCTCGGCGCTCGGCGGCATCGAGGTTCCGCCCGAACGCGCCGCCTCGATGATCGACGAATACCCGGTTCTGGCGGTGGTCGCGGCCAATGCCGAAGGGGCGACGGTCATGCGCGGGATCAAGGAATTGCGGGTCAAGGAATGCGACCGAATCGACGCCATGGCGCGCGGGCTGGAGGCCTGCGGCGTGAAGATCGAAGAGGGCGAGGATTTTCTCATCGTCCACGGACGGGGACCGGGCGGCGTCGCCGGCGGGGCGACAGTGCAAAGTCGGCTCGACCACCGCATCGCCATGGCGTTCCTGGTGCTGGGCATGGCGGCGAAAAACCCGGTCGGCGTCGATGACTGCGCCCCGGTCGCCACCAGTTTCCCCGCCTTCGAGGCCCTGATGACCGGGCTGGGCGCGCGCATCGCCGCCCCGAAACCCGCCTGATGGCCCCGCGCTGGAAGCTTTACTGGGCGTTGGTCGCGGCGACCGCGGCGGTCTATCTGGCGATGGTGGCCTGGTCGCTGCCGCGCCTGTCGGCGCTGACCGGCGGGCTGATCCCGTTCGACCTGCGCCCCGGCGGCTATTCGCACGCCGAGGCGCGGGCGTTGCTGGCCGCGCTCGGGCCTGAGGGCGCGCGGTTCTATCTTGAGGTGCAGCAGGCGCTCGACACCGCGTTTCCCGCGATGATCGCGGCGGTTCTGGGGATCGGACTGTTTCGCATGACCCGGGGCTGGCCCCCGCTGGCGCGGATGATCGCCGCGGCGCTTCCGCTTTGGGGCGGGGTGTTCGACTATCTGGAAAACGCCGCCGTCGCGGCGATGCTGCGCGCCGGGCCAGAGGCGCTGACCGCGGAGTTGACCGCGACCGCGAGCGGCTGGACGATGGCCAAATCCGCCGCCATCGCCGCCGCCTCGCTGCTGTTGCTGGGGCTGTTGATCCTGGCGTCGCTGCGCCGGCGGCGCGTTGTCGGGGGCGGGGCATGACCGCGCGCTTCACCGTGGCCATCGACGGGCCGGCGGCGGCGGGCAAGGGCACCATCGCCCGCGCGCTGGCCGAAAGATTCGGCTTTGCGCATCTGGACACCGGGCTGCTGTATCGCGCGGTCGGCAAGAAGGCGCTGGCGATCGGCGGCGGGGTGGTGGACGCGCCGATCGCCGAATCGGCGGCCAGATCGCTGACCATGGCGGATCTGGAGGCCGACGGGCTGCGCAGCGCCGTGGCCGGGCAGGCGGCCTCGCGCGTGGCGGCCATCCCCGGCGTGCGCGCCGCGCTGCTGGATTTCCAGCGCGATTTCGCCGCCCGCGCGGGCGGCGCGGTGCTGGACGGGCGCGACATCGGCACGGTGATCTGCCCCGAGGCCGACGTGAAGCTTTACGTCACCGCCAGCGACGCGGTGCGCGCCCGGCGCCGCCATGCGGAACTGGTCCGCGGCGGCGCCGATCTGACGCTGGACGCGGTGCGCGCCGATCTGGCCCTGCGCGACGCGCGCGACGCGGCGCGCGAGACGGCGCCGATGAAGCCCGCGGCAGACGCGCTCTTGCTAGACACCTCGGAATTGAGTATAGACGCGGCCGTCGCCAGAGCGGCGGCGTTGATTTTGGAAAAGCGCGAATCCGGCGCGGCCTGACGGCCGATCCCGGGCGCGGCGACAAACCCCGGTCTTCCAGCTTGGCCCGGCGATGTCCCGGGCCTTTGGCGTTTTTTTCCGATCCCGCGTCCCGCTTTCGTCGATTTCGAATCGAATGTCGCAACCAAAGACCGCCGGAGCCAACCGGCAGGCCCGCAAACAAACCCTGATGGAGATCCAACTGCATGCCCGCAGCTAGCATGGAAGAATTCGAAGCCCTCCTCAACGAGAGCTATGAGCTTGAGACCCCGGTCGAAGGCTCCGTCGTTCGCGGCAAGATCATCGCGATCGAGGCCGGTCTGGCGATCATCGACATCGGCTACAAGATGGAAGGCCGCGTCGAACTCAAGGAATTTTCGAAGCCCGGCCACGACGCCGAGCTGGAGATCGGCGATGAGGTCGAGGTTTACCTCGAACGCGTCGAGAACGCCCGCGGCGAGGCCGTGCTGTCGCGCGACAAGGCGCGCCGCGAGGAGGCCTGGGACCGTCTGGAAAAGGCCAACGAGAAGGAAGAGCGCGTCGAGGGCGCCATCTTCGGCCGGGTCAAGGGCGGCTTCACCGTCGATCTCGGCGGCGCCGTGGCGTTCCTGCCCGGCAGCCAGGTCGATGTGCGCCCGGTGCGCGACGTCACCCCGCTGATGGGGCAGCCCCAGCCGTTCCAGATCCTGAAGATGGATCGCCGCCGCGGCAACATCGTGGTGTCGCGCCGCGCCGTGCTTGAGGAATCCCGCGCCGAGCAGCGCGCCGAAGTGGTCGCCAAGCTCACCGAGGGCGACACCGTCGAGGGCGTGGTCAAGAACATCACCGATTACGGCGCGTTCGTGGATCTGGGCGGCGTCGACGGCCTGCTGCACGTCACCGACATGGCGTGGCGCCGGGTGAACCACCCGTCGGAGATCCTGAACATCGGCGAGACCGTGAAGGTCCAGGTGGTCAAGATCAACAAGGAAACCCACCGCATCAGCCTTGGCATGAAGCAGCTGCAGTCGGATCCGTGGGACGGCGTCGAAGCCAAGTTCCCGGTCGGCGCCAAGCTGCCGGGCCGGGTCACCAACATCACCGATTACGGCGCCTTCGTGGAGCTGGAGCCGGGGGTCGAGGGGCTGGTGCATGTCTCCGAGATGAGCTGGACCAAGAAGAACGTGCATCCGGGCAAGATCGTGTCGACCTCGCAGGAGGTCGAAGTGATGGTGCTCGACGTGGACCCGCAGCGTCGCCGCGTGTCGCTGGGCCTCAAGCAATGCCGCCAGAACCCCTGGGACGCCTTCGCCGAGAATTTCCCGGTGGGCGCCGAGGTCGAGGGCGAGGTCAAGAACATCACCGAATTCGGTCTGTTCATCGGTCTCGAAGGCGAAATCGACGGCATGGTGCACCTGTCCGATCTGGACTGGGACCGCCCCGGCGACGAGGCGATCAAGGACTACAAGAAGGGCGACATGGTCCAGGCCGTGGTGCTCGACGTCGATATCGACAAGGAACGCATCTCGCTGGGCGTCAAGCAGCTGAGCGGCGATCCCTTCGCGGACGCCACCTCCGGCGTCAAGCGCGGCGACGTGGTGACGGTGACCGTGACCGCGATCGAGGATGGCGGCGTCGAGGTGGAGCATGACGGCATGAAGGCCTTCATCCGCCGCTCCGATCTGGCCCGCGATCGTCAGGACCAGCGCCCCGAACGCTTCTCGGTCGGCGACAAGGTCGATGCCCGCATCACCAATATCGACCGGTCCTCGCGGCGCATGGGCCTGTCGATCAAGGCCCGCGAGATCGCCGATGAGAAAGAGGCGGTCAAGCAGTACGGCTCCTCGGATTCGGGCGCGTCGCTGGGCGACATCCTCGGCGCGGCGCTGAAAGAGCGTCAGGAATGATCGCTGGGGCGTTCGGCGCATGACCGAAGCCTTTGACACTGAACGGCGCCGCTTGCGGCGCCGTTTGTGGTTCTGGCGCATCGCGGCGCTGGTCGCGGCGATCGCCGGCGGCTATGCGGCGCTGCGCGGCGACGGCGGGCCCGCGGGACCCTATCTTGCCCGCTACGCGGTCGAGGGGGTGATCTTCGACGACCCGCTGCGCGACGCGATGCTGGCGGAGATCGCCGGGGATGACGACGCCATGGCGCTGATCCTGCGCATCAATTCGCCGGGGGGGTCGACCGCCGGGTCCGAGGCGCTGTTCGAAAGCCTGCGCGGGGTGGCGGCCAGGAAGCCGGTGGTGGCGGTGATGGGCGAGGCGGCGGCCTCGGGCGGCTACATCGCCGCCATCGCCGCCGATCACATCGTGGCCCGGGGCAACAGCATCACCGGCTCCATCGGGGTGATCGTGCAATACCCGGAAATCGGCGGGCTGCTGGACCGGGTCGGCGTGGTGATGCGCGAGGTGAAATCCTCGCCGCTGAAGGCCGCGCCGTCCCCCTTCGCGCCGCCGGATCCGGCGGCGCTGGCGGTGCAGCGCGCCATGGTTGCGGATTCATACGGCTGGTTCCGCGGGCTGGTGGGCGCGCGCCGCGCGCTTGACGGCGCGGCGCTGGACGCGGTCAGCGACGGGCGCATCTTCACCGGGCGCCAGGCGCTGGCCAACGGGCTGATCGACGCGGTGGGCGGCGAGCGCGACGCGCGCGACTGGCTGGCGGGGCAGGGCGTCGAATCGGATCTGCCGGTGGAGGATTTCGTCCCGCGGCCCGAGGATTCAGGCCTGCTCGGACTGATCGGCGACCTGCTTGGCGGCGGCGCCGGCGCCGCGATTTCGCGGTTCGGCGGCGGCCCGAAACTGCTCTCGATCCTGCAGTAACCGCGCAAATACGCGGTTTCGCGCAGATTCCCGGTGACAAGCGCCTCTGGGCGCGTGATACTTTAACCTATCTGCATACGGATTTGGTCGGCGAGAAGAGGTGAGGAGATGATTAAGTCGGAGCTGATTCAGCGCCTGACAGAGGAAAACCCGCATCTCTATCATCGCGATGTGGAACGCATCGTCTCCACCCTGTTCGAGGAGATCACCAAGGCGCTGAGCGACGGCGACCGGGTGGAGCTGCGCGGATTCGGCGCCTTTTCGGTGAAGAAGCGCGACGCCAGAATGGGCCGCAATCCACGCACCGGCGAAGCGGTCCCGGTGCCGGAGAAACACGTGCCGTTCTTCAAGACCGGCAAGGAATTGCGGATGCGCCTCAACGGCGCCGGCAAGGACAACGGCGGCGGGTCCTGAGCGGGGGCGGTCACGGGCGGTCATCGGCGAGCCGGGACGCGGCGCGACCCGGGCGGCTTGATCCCGGCAGGCGGCGCGGGTAAACCGGCGGCGATCGGGTCGATGATCGGGCGGGCGGTCGGGTCGATGATCGGGCGGCGAACACGGCGACGATCCTCGCGGCGCCCGACCGGCCCGCGCGGCTGAACTGGAGAAATCTTCGTGCGCTACATCAAATACGCTCTGACGCTGATCGTCGCCATCGTCGCGGTCAGCGTCGCGGTGGCCAATCGCGACATGGTGACCCTGAACCTGCTGCCCCTGGCGCTGGAGGTTCCGTTCCCCACCAGCGTGACCGTGCCGATCTTCGTGGCCCTGTTCGGGGCGGTGTTTCTGGGGATCGCCATCGGCCTGTTCCTGGAAATGTCGCGCGAAAGCTTCCACCGCAAGGCGGAACGCGATTTCAAGCGCGAGGCGGCGCGGCTGAACCGCGAGGTGCGCCGCCTGTCCCGGAAGGCCGGCGAGGAAGACGACGACATCCTCGGGCTCAAGCACGGCTGACGCGCCGCCGTGATCCGGTCCTCGCCATGCGCGTAAAGATCTGCGGGCTGACCGACGCCGCCGCGGTCGCCGCGGCGGTTGACGCCGGCGCCGCCTATCTGGGCTTCGTGTTCTTCGCGAAATCGCCGCGCAACCTGACCCCGGACGCCGCCGCGCGGCTGGCCGGGGCGGTTCCGCCGGGGATCTGCAAGACCGCGCTCACGGTCGATGCAGACGACGCGGCGCTGGAGGCGATTCTCGATATCGCGCCCATCGACATGCTGCAGCTGCACGGGCGCGAAAGTCCGGCGCGGGTCGCCGGGATCCGCGACCGCTTCGGCCTGCCGGTGATGAAGGCGGTGGGCGTCGCCGACGCGGCCGACCTGCCCGCCATCGCCGAATACGCAAGGGTCAGCGACCAGCTGCTGATCGACGCCAAGCCGCCCACGGGGGCGCCGCTGCCCGGCGGCAACGGGCTGGCCTTCGACTGGCGGCTGCTGCAGGGGCGGCGCTGGGCGCTGCCCTGGATGCTGGCGGGGGGGCTGACGCAGGCCAACGTCGCCGCGGCGGCCCGGCTGACCGGCGCGACGCAGGTGGATGTGTCCTCGGGGGTCGAACGCGCGCCGGGGGCGAAAGACCCGGGGCTGATCCGCGCTTTTGTCGATGCAGCCAAGGCTTGAACCGGGGATTCCGCGCCCTGCGCCGCGGATTTTGACGCAATCCGGATCGACTAGCGCCGTCGCAGGCGCTAGACAGCGGTTTCCCAGCCTTTTGGGCGAGGCGGGTGATGCAGCGGGGACCAGAACCATGAGCGCAGACAGGCTGAACAGCTACCGCACCGGGCCGGACGAACGCGGCCGCTTCGGCGATTTCGGCGGACGCTTCGTGTCCGAGACGCTGATGCCGCTGATCCTCGATCTTGAAGCCTGCTACGAACACGCCAAGACCGATCCGGCCTTCTGGGCCGAGATGGACGATCTGTGGAAACACTATGTGGGCCGGCCCTCGCCGCTGTATCACGCCGAACGGCTGACCGAAAAATTCGGCGGCGCGAAGATCTACCTGAAGCGCGACGAGCTCAACCACACCGGCGCCCACAAGATCAACAACGTGCTCGGCCAGATTCTTCTGGCGCGGCGCATGGGCAAGACCCGGATCATCGCCGAGACCGGCGCCGGGCAGCACGGCGTCGCCACCGCCACCGTCTGCGCCCGCTTCGGCCTGCAATGCGTGGTGTTCATGGGCCAGACCGATGTGGAGCGCCAACAGCCCAACGTGTTCCGCATGAAGCTGCTGGGCGCCGAGGTGATCCCGGTCACCGCCGGGCGCGGCACCCTGAAGGACGCCATGAACGAGGCGATGCGCGACTGGGTCACCCATGTGGACCAAACCTTCTACTGCATCGGCACCGTCGCCGGCCCGCATCCCTACCCGGCCATGGTGCGCGATTTCCAGTCGATCATCGGCAAGGAGGTCCGCGAGCAGATGCTTGAGCGCGAGGGCCGCCTGCCCGATTCGCTGGTCGCCTGCATCGGCGGCGGGTCCAACGCCATGGGGCTGTTCCATCCGTTTCTCGACGACGCCGCGGTGCGCATCATCGGGGTCGAGGCCGGGGGCCATGGGGTCGATGAGCGCATGGAGCATTGCGCCTCGCTGACCGGCGGGCGCCCCGGGGTGCTGCACGGCAACCGCACCTATCTGCTGCAGGATTCGGACGGGCAGATTCTTGAAGGCCATTCGATCTCCGCCGGGCTGGACTATCCGGGCATCGGGCCGGAGCATTCATGGCTGCATGATCTGGGCCGGGTCGAATACGTGTCGGTCACGGATGTCGAGGCGCTGGAGGCCTTCAAGCTGTCCTGCGTCACCGAGGGCATCATCCCGGCCCTTGAACCGAGCCACGCGCTGGCCCATGTGGCGAGGATCGCCCCGGACCTGCCCGGCGATCACCTGCTGGTGATGAACATGTGCGGCCGCGGCGACAAGGATATTTTCACGGTCGCCGCGGCGCTGGGCGAGGCGATCTGACTGCAAGTTTCCGGGGCGCCTGCCCCGGCATCGAGATCGGGGGCGCGCGGCGTTCCCCGAATGACAGGCGGGCGGCAGGATCCCCCGTCGAACCACAAGGGGCTGCAGGCTCCGCTACAAGGATCACGTTACGTGGCAAGTTATGAAATGGGCGACATGGTCGTCCTGGTCTCAGGTTCCATGCGCATGGCGGTGGAATCGGTCGACGGCGACATGGTGAGCGTCGTCTGGTGCAACGAAGGCAGGGTCGGTCGCGACGTCTTCAACGCCAAATTGCTCAACAAGTGGGAAATCCGCGAGGACAAGGGCGGCCATGGCGGCCGGCCCGGCGGCGGCCGGCCCTGGCAGGATCGCGGCGATCGCGGCGGTGACCGGGGCGGCCCGCGCGGCGGGGACCGGGGCGACCGGGGCGGCGACCGGGGCGGCCGCGACGATCGCGGCGGCGGCGCCAAGCCGTGGCAGAACAAGGGCGGCGATCGCGGCCATGACCGGGGCGGCGATGATCGCCCGCCCAGAAAGACCGGCTGGGACGGCAAGCCGCGCGAGAAAAAATTCTATCGCAAGGACGACTGACGCCGGCCCCGCCGCCGCTTTCCTGCGGGAAAGCGGCGGCGGGGCTTGCGGATTGCAGGAAAACGAGGGGATTCCATGTCGCGCATCGCCGCCAAATTCGCCGCCCTGAAAGCCGAGGGCAAGACCGCGTTCGTGTCCTTCATCATGGCCGGCGATCCGGATTTCGACGCCTCGCTGGAGGTCGTGCGCGGCCTGCCCGCCGCGGGCGTCGACGTGATCGAGCTGGGCATGCCCTTCACCGACCCCATGGCCGACGGCCCGGCGATCCAGCTGGCCGGGCAGCGGGCGCTCGACGCGGGGATGACCATTTCGCGGGTGCTCGACATGGTGCGGGCGTTTCGCGAGGGCGACGACGCGACGCCCATCGTGCTCATGGGCTATTACAACCCGATTTATTCGCGCGGCGTGGATGTTTTCCTGGCCGAGGCGAGATCCGCCGGGGTCGATGGGCTGATCATCGTCGATCTGCCGCCCGAGGAGGATGACGAGCTGTGCCTGCCGGCGCTGGCCGCCGGGATCGATTTCATCCGGCTCGCCACGCCCACCACCGATGACGCGCGCCTGCCGACGGTGCTGCGCAACACGTCCGGTTTCGTCTATTACGTGTCGATCACCGGCATCACCGGCGCGGCGGCGGCGAACGCGGCGGTGGTCGGGCCGGAAGTGGCGCGGATCAAGAAACAGACCGATCTGCCGGTCTGCGTCGGCTTCGGCATCAAGACCCCCGAAACCGCGCGCGCGATCGCCGCGGTGGCCGACGGCGCGGTGGTGGGCTCGGCCATCGTCGAGCGCATGGGGCGCGGCGACGCCCCCGCCGAGGTGCTGGATTTCGTGCGCAGGCTGGCCGAGGGCGCGCATTCCGCCTGAACCCGCGCCAGTCCCGCCTGACATGTCCCGCCTGACATGTCCCGCCTGGGGGCGCGTTGAACGCCGGGGGGCGGCGTGCTAGCCTTGCGCAAATGTCAGGCAGGCATGACAAAAATGGAAAATCAGCGCGTGGGCACGGGCGTTCGCAGACGATCCGCCGGACAGATCAGCGGCGAGGACATCGTGATCGAGGCGGCGTGGCTGTATTACCATGACGGGCTCAATCAGGGTCAGATCGCGCGCGCGCTTGAGGTGTCGCGCGCCACGGTGGTCAACTACCTGCAGGAAGCGCGCGAAAAGGGGCTGATCCGCATCAGCCTCGAACCCGGGGCGTTCACCGGGCACCGCATGGCCGTGGCGCTGTGCAAGACGTTCGGCCTGCGCGCCGCCTATGTGCTGCCCGACGGCGCCGGCGGCGACGAGGCGCGATTCCTGCGGGTGGCGCGCGGCGCGGCGGACTGGCTGCCGGGGCTGCTGGCGCGGGGCGACCGGCTGGGGGTGTCCTGGGGGCGCACGATTTTCGAGGTCGCCCGGGCGCTGGAGCCCCATCGGTTCGACGATCTGCAGGTCTCGCAGCTGGTGGGGTCCATGGCGACGCCCTACGGGTTCACCTCGGAGATCTGCTCGGCGCGGCTGGCCCAGGGGCTGGGCGCCAAATGCAACAACCTGCACGCCCCGGCGGTGCTGAGCGACCCGGATCTGGCCGCCCGGCTGCGCGCCGAACCGATCATTCGCGCCCAGCTTGACGCGCTGCTGGACTGCAACAAGTCGATCTTCGCCGCCGGGTCGGTGACCCCGGACAGCCATATCGTCAGCAGCGGGCTGGCCTCGCTGGAGGATCTGGCCTGGTATCGCGGGCAGGGCGCGGTGGGGGTGAATTGCGGGCGCTTCATCGACGCGCGGGGGGCGCCGATCCCCGGGCCCATGGATGATCGCATGATCGGCATCGCCCTGGAACGGCTGCGCGGGCTCGACATGGGGCTGCTGGTGTCCGACGGCGCCGACAAGGTCGAGGCCATGCTGGCCTGCATCCGCGGCGGCTACGTCACCCACATGGCGACCAGCGCGGGCACGGCGCGGGCGATGCTGGCGCTGGCCGGGTCGTGAATCGGCGGCCAATGGCGGATCGGGATCCGCCCTACGCGGGTTTCGGGGCCGGCGCATGGCGGTTGCGCCGCGCGTGACGGAGGCTGCACGGGGGGGCTGCACGGGGGCTGCCCTTTCAGGCGGTCTGGAATTCGGGGAACAGGGCGGCGAGGCCTTCGCGGGAGGCCGCGCAGACCCCGCGTTCGGTGATCAGCCCGGTGACCAGCCGCGCCGGGGTCACGTCGAAGGCCGGGTTGCCGAAATGCGCGCCGTCGGGCGAGATCTGCACCTCGCCGATGGTCCCGTCCGGCAGGCGCCCCTGCACGTGGGAGACCTCGCGCCCGGCCCGTTCCTCGATGGGGATTTCCTTCACCCCGTCGCGCACGGTCCAGTCGATGGTCGGCGAGGGCAGGGCGACGTAGAAGGGCACGCCGTTGTCCTTCGCCGCCAGCGCCTTCAGATAGGTGCCGATCTTGTTGCAGACATCGCCATGGGCGGTGGTGCGGTCGGTGCCGACGATCACCATGTCGACCTCGCCATGCTGCATCAGATGGCCGCCGGCATTGTCGACGATCAGCTTGTGGGGGACGCCGTGGCCGACCATCTCCCACGCGGTGAGCAGCGCGCCCTGGTTGCGGGGGCGGGTCTCGTCGACCCAGACATGCACGTCGATGCCCTTTTCCAGCGCGTGATAGATCGGCGAGGTGGCGGTGCCCCAGTCCACCGTCGCCAGCCAGCCGGCGTTGCAATGGGTGAGTATGCTGACCGGGCCGGATTTGCGCGCCGCGATCTTTTCGATGATCTGCAGCCCGTTGAGGCCGATGCGGCGGTTGCAGTCCACGTCCTCGTCGCAGATTTCCGCCGCGCGGGCGTAGGCGGCGGCGGCGCGCGTCGATTCGGGCAGCGGCGCGAGGCGGGCGCGCATGTCGTCAAGCGCCCAGCGCAGGTTGATGGCGGTGGGGCGGGTGGCGTGCAGCAGGTCCCATGTGGCGTCGAGCGCCGCGTCCGAGGGATCGGCCGCCATCTGCAGCGCCACGCCATAGGCGGCCGTGGCCCCGATCAGCGGCGCCCCGCGCACCCACATGTCGCGAATCGCCGTGGCCACGTCCTCGCGGGTTTCCAGATCGACGACGCGAAATTCATGGGGCAGCCAGCGCTGGTCGATGATCTGCACGCGCGCCCCGTCGGGATGCAGCCAGATGCTGCGGTAATGGGTTCCGTCGACCTTCACGCCAGATCCTCCCGTTCCATGCGGCGCGCCAGCGCCGACAGATCGGCGATGCAGCCGATGCGCGCGCGGGTCTTCATCAGGTGGCGCCCGAAGCGCAGAATGCGTTTTTCGCAGGCGGCGCGCAGGTCCGGGTCGCCGATGGTCTCCAGATCGGCGTTATGGGCGAGACTGAGGGTGCGGCGGTGCATCTCGATGCCGCAAAACCCCAGCGCGTCGCGCCAGATCCGGTCGAGCTTGCCGGTCAGCGCCGCCTCGCTGGCCAGCGCCTGGCCCTGATCCTCGAACAGCGCCGCGGCGTAGAGGATGCCATTGCGCTCGGTGCGCCAGAGGCGGGTGAATTCGGCGGTGAACACGGTCCAGATCTCCTCGTTCACGCCAAGGATCCAGTCCTGGTAGTCGGCGCGCGCCGCCGCGTCGGCGATGTGCCCGCGCTGCGAAAACGCCGCCATGAAGAAATTCGCCAGCAGGATGCCGAGATCGAAGCCCATGGGGCCGTAGAGCACGAATTCCGGATCGATGACCTTGACGTCGGCGGCGGCCCCGTCGCCGGCGACCATGATCGAGCCGGTGTGCAGGTCGCCGTGCAACATCGTCTCGGCATGGGAGCAGAAGGCGTCCTTGAGCCGCTGGGCCTCGATCTTCAGGTCGGAATCGGCGCGCAGCTCGGCCACCAGATCGTCGAGCTGGGGCGAGGTGTGGTGATTGCGCTCGGCGTCGAAATAGGGGTCGGTGAAGATCAGGCTCTCGGTGATGTCGCAGAGCGCGTCATTGCCTGCGAACAGGGCAAGATCCGCCTTGCGCGCGCTGGTCTTCATCGACAGGTCGGAGCCGCGAAACAGCGTGCGGGCGGTGAACTCGCCGAGGAATTTTCCAAGCCCGGCGTAGCGGGCGCCGCCGATCAGCCCCTGGCGCAGGATGATGTGGGGCGACAGGAATTCCATGACGATCAGCGCCTGGGTCTCGTCGAAATGGAAGATCTCAGGCACGGAATCCGGGGCCCGCGCCGCCTGGCGCGTCAGCGCGTGGTATTCGAAGAAGGCGCGGCTGAGCGGCAGCGGCCAGCTGTCGCCCACCAGCCGCACATAGGGCAGCGCCTGCTTGACGACGACCGCGCCGCGCGGGCTGTCGACGATGAACACCAGGTTGAGATTGCCGTCGCCGACCTCGCGCACCCGCCAGTCGCGCGCGTCGCCGATGCGCTCGACGAGCGCCGCGAGCCCGCCGAGCCGCGCGCTCAGCGTGTCCGGCGTCAGAGCCGCGTATGCGGTGTTTTCACTGTCCAAGCCTGCCTCCCTCGCGCTGTTTCCCACTCAATTTCCCGTTGATTTGACCAAAAGTCAATTTTGTTTGACTTTTGGCGTCAAGCCTCCCGTCCTCGCGGTCGATCTGTCGATCGGGCTCACCGCGACTTCGGCGCCGAGGCTGTCGGCCTGCATGATGGGGGGTCCGGAACGCATGCGCTTTGGGCGGATCATGCATGCGATCGGCTCCAACGAACGCGCCGCCGCCTTGGCCGGGGCGCCGGTCAACCGATGCAAGATCACCGCCTGCATGATTTCCGGGGTGCTCGCCTCGGTGGGCGGCATCCTGTTGTCGCCGTCCCCGCCTGGATGCCGCTGCCTCGGCGCTGAGCGCAAAGGCCCCTTGCCCCCCAAGAAGGCCGAGGCGGGACGATCGCCACCCGGGCCGCAGGATTTCGACCCTGCGGCCCGGTTTTCATGATCTGGATCCGGCGCAAGGAAAAGGGGCCGGGCGCGCGGCCCGGCCCCTTTCAGGGAGGTCTGATCGCGGCGTCGCGTCAGTTGCGCGTCGCCGGCATGCCGGTGACATAGCCCACCGGCGATTTCTGCCGGTCTTCCCACTTGGCGCGCACCAGCTGCATGGTTTCCTGCAGCATGGCGTTGTCGCCGGGCTTGAAATCGCCCACATGCTGGGCGTTGGTCAGCGCGTAGGCGTGGCCGCCCACATCCGCCTGCATGCGCAGCCCGGTCAGTTCGGCGCCGGCGGGCCCGGCCAGCAGGCGCACCGGGGCGGTCATGCCCGGCTGCCAGGCCCAGAGGAAGTTGGCGGTGTGCATGCCCGAATCCTCGCCCACGAACAGGGTCTGGTATTCAGCCGACCAGGACAGGTTGTCGGGGTTGGCCACATGGTCGGGATCGGCGGTGTCGCCCACCGCGTTGCCCTCCGGCATGTCCTTGCCCAGCAGGCCCTGGGGCACATGCATGGACACCGGCACGAAGTCGCTGTTGATGGGGTTGCCGTCGGTGTCCGTCTGGCCGCCGGCCACGGGCAGCGCGTAGACCGCCCCCGACTTGACCTTGGCGAGCCGGATCTGGTCGCCGGCGTCGCCGGTGCCGAAGCCTTCCTCCATGCCCTTGCCGATGGACGAGATGGCGAGATAGGCGACCTTGCCGTCGGGATCGAAGGCGGTGCCCTCGGCCTTGCGGAATTCGGTGGCCGCGCCCTTCACCCCGGCGTAGCGCATGGTTTCGAGGAAGGCCGCGGCCTTCTCGTTCCTGGGTTTGAGGAATTCCGAGGCCTTCTGAGTGCCCGAGAACACCTCGGTGAAGCCCGGCGCCGCGGCGTCCGAGACCTCGAAGATGTCCGAGAACGCGATGCCGTTATCGACCAGCGCCCTGATTTCCTCATCCGTGGCGTGGCCCAGTTTCACCCAGCTGATATCGAAGGTTCCGCCGTAGTCGGCGCTTTTCTGGTCAAGCTTCGCGGCGTAGAGCGTGCCTGCGGACAGGTCGCCGGGATTGTCGGCGACAAACAGGGTCAGCGGCTTGTTGGTGCCGTCATTGCCGGTCAGCGCGGTGCGCTGGTCGGGCATCACGTAGGACATCTCGGCGGTGCCGCGGCCCATGGCGAAATGCTTGACCACGTCGGAGCTGCCGTCGGGATTGATGGTGATCTCGGGCGCGATGCCGCGCCAGTAGGGCGAGGCCAGCTTGCGCCCGCCATGATACAGCATGGTGAAGCCGCCCAGCGCGTCGCTGGCGCCGGTGGGATCGGCGGCGCGGTCGAATTCCAGCTGCCTTGCGTCGACGGAATAGTTCTCCTCCGAACTCAGGAAGGTGCCCCACGGGGTTTCGGAGGCGTTGCAGGCGACGCCGAGCCCGCCGACGCCGGAAAAGTTCACCGGCTGCTGGGCCAGCGGGGTCAGGGCGCCGGTGGCCGCGTCCTGGGCCATCTGGGTGATGGTGATGCTGGTGGGCAGGTTGTAGCCCCAGGTGCCGTCCTTGCCGTTGGCGTCCTTGAAGGCGTAGCCGGGGTATTTGCGCACCTGCGACCCGTCGGCCAGCAGCCAGTCGTATTCGAAGTGGTTGATCAGGAACAGCTTGCCGCCGATATAGGTCAGCAGCGACCCGTCGGGCTGTTCGGAGACCAGATTCCTGCCCGGCGCCGTCGGATCCGGGATCGGGCGCATGTTGTCGTCATACAGCGTGGCCATGGCCAGGGCGTTGCCGCCGACCTTGGCGAGGTTGTTCAGCACCATGTTGTAGCCGAGCGCGCTTTCCACCACCGAGCCGTCGTCATAGGTGGCGCGAACCGTGGCGGTCGAGTGCATGTCGGAGAGTTCGGCGGGCGTCGATGGCGCGGTGGAGCCGATCCACTCCACCGATTTGAGCTGAGCCGCCTGGGTGGCCAAGGCGCCGGCGAGCGTGGCCGCCGAGCCGAGCAGCATGGCGCGGGTTACGGTGCGAAATCTCATGTGAACCTCCTGTTCGTGGATGCCTGTCGTTGAATCGCAGCGGACGTTTCGGAACCGGCCCAACGCCCCATCGACCTTCGATGAGGTTGCCTTAGCGCCGTTTTCCGCCGTTTTTATTACGTTTTGAGTGCGATCACGCTACAGCCGCGCCAAAGCGCTTGCCAAGGGCTTATTCGCGCGGCCGGGCAGATCGAACGAGGCCGCGCCCGGGTCGGGCCCGGCGCGGCCTTGCGGATCAACGGCGCATTGTTCGGCGGCGAATGGCGGGGAAGGCGTTTGCGACATGGGCGCGCCTCGCAGCCCTCCCCCCCCCCAGCCCCCCCCCCCGCAAAAGCCGCCGGGTGTAGTCAGGCGCGGGAGCGCGCGGCGCGGTGGGGGGGGGGGGGCGCGGGCCACCCCCCGGCGCCCCC
>NZ_JBWOMN010000115.1:0-3415 GCF_056449545.1 Oceanicella sp.
AGCTGAACCAGCAGGAACCCTTTGAAGATAAAGAAGGCAACAAAGCACAGCGCTATACCCTTCCAGGGAAAGCGCGGACCGCTACGCCGAACCTTGGCTACAATCAAGCCATCGTGATTCACCGATGTAATATATCCGTTCGCAAGCTTATTGTGACGCTTGTTGATGCGTCTCACCCGCTTACCGAAGTCTCTCATATTTGGGTCAGCCATAATTATAGCCTCACTATTTATCCACGAATTTCTATAAGAACGCCAAATTATGGCGTAATTTGGACGATTATGGCGTTTCACGCTGTAATATACAATGGTTAAGCGGGTTTTCGTCGCAATAATAACGTTGTCCATTCGCCATTTTCGCGTTTTCCGGCCAAATCTAACCCGTTATGCGTGTAAACATTAACAACTTCTTGTGCCTGTTCGTTCAAAATACCCGAAAGGATCGCATATCCGCCATTTTTGACCGAATCACCCATATCCGACGCTAAACTGATCAACGGGCCTTTCAAAATATTGGCAAAGACCAGATCAAAGGGGGCGGCTTGTTTCAATTCCGGCGCGTCAAATCCGGCCGCCTCGACACAGATCACCCGCCCCTCCAGATCATTGCAGGTCACATTGGCCCGGGCCACATCCACCGCCTGCACATCAATATCGCTGGCCAGAACCGGATTGGGCCAGATTTTCGCCGCCGCCATTGCCAGCACCGCCGTGCCGCAGCCGATATCCGCCACGTTTTCACCGACAAACCCGTCATTCACCAGTTGATCCAGCATCTGCAAACAGCCCAGTGTGGTGCCGTGGTGCCCCGTGCCAAAGGCCATCGCCGCCTCGATCAGCAAAGCGATTGAACCATCGGGCAATTTGTCGGCATCATGGCTTCCGTAAACAAAGAACCGCCCCGCCTGCACCGGCGACAGTTCGCGGCGCACATGGGCCACCCAGTCGACCTCGGGCAGTTCAGATACCAGCGTCGCCTGCGCCTGCAGCGCCGCGATCAGCGCCGCGCGCCCGGCCAGGTCGCGAATCCCGCCATTCTCCGTCTGGGTCATGGCGCGCAGTCTAGCGCCGCGCGCGGCGTAGTCGAGCGCCCCTGCGCCGCGCCCCCGTCAGGCCGCCCCCGTCAGGCCGCCCCCGTCAGGCCGCCGCCGCGGCCGTCCCATGGCGCCGGGCCGTGTCGCCGGGCCGTGTCGCCACGTCGCCATTGACGCCGCGCGCGGCGCTGGCTACGCCTCGGGGCGCAGTCGCCGCGCCCTTGACGAAACCCAGATCGCCAACGCCCAAGTCCGAGGTAACGCCATGTCCGAGATCACCCGCGAATCCATGGAATACGACGTGGTCATCGTCGGCGCCGGGCCTGCCGGGCTGTCTGCCGCGATCCGCCTCAAGCAACTGGGCGGCGACGACGTGTCGGTCGTGGTGCTGGAGAAAGGCGCCGAGGTCGGCGCCCATATCCTGTCCGGCGCGGTGCTCGACACCGCCGGGCTCGACGCGCTGATCCCGGACTGGAAGGCCAGGGGCGCGCCGCTCGGCGTCAAGGTCACCGAGGATCATTTCCTGCTGCTGGGCGAACATGGCGACCTGCGCATCCCGAATTTCCCCATGCCGCCGCTGATGAACAATCACGGCGCCCGCATCGTCTCCATGGGCAATGTCTGCCGCTGGATGGCCGAGCAGGCCGAGGCGCTGGGCGTGGAGATCTTCCCCGGCATGGCCTGTTCGGAGCTGGTCTTCGGCGAGCGCGGCGAGATCCGCGGCGTGGTGGCGGGCGAATTCGGCCTCAAGCCCGACGGAACCCCCGGCCCGGCCTACGAGCCGGGCATGGAGCTGCTGGGCAAATACGTGTTCCTGGCCGAGGGCGTGCGCGGGTCGCTGTCAAAGCAGGTCATCGCCAATTACGGGCTCGACAATTTCTGCGAAGTGCAGAAATACGGACTCGGCATGAAGGAAATCTGGGAAATCCCCGCCGAAAAGCACCATCCTGGGCGCGTCGTGCACACCATGGGCTGGCCGCTCAACAACAACGCCGGCGGCGGGGCCTTCATCTATCACGCGGAAAACAACCAGATCTTCATCGGATTCGTGGTGCATCTGAACTACAAGAACCCGCATCTGCATCCCTATATGGAATTCCAGCGGCTCAAGCATCACCCGGTGGTGGCCGAACTGCTGAAGGGCGGCAAGCGCATCGCCTACGGGGCGCGCGCCATCACCGAGGGCGGCTGGCAGTCCATGCCCAAGCTGACCTTCCCCGGCGGCGCCCTGCTGGGCTGTTCGGCGGGCATGGTCAACCTGCCGCGCATCAAGGGCAACCACAACGCCATGCTCTCGGGCAAGGCGGCGGCCGAAGCCGCCTGGACGGCGCTGCGGACCGGGCGCCAGTCGGACGAGCTGACCGCCTACGAGGACGACGTGCGCGCGGGCCCCATCGCCAGGGACCTGAAGCCGGTGCGCAACGTCAAGCCGCTGTGGTCGCGCTACGGGCTGTTCGGCGGGCTCGGGCTCGGCGGCGTCGACATGTGGTGCGCCAGCCTGTTCGGGCGCACGCTGTTCGGCACGCTCGGCCAGGGCAAGAGCGACGCTAAGGCCACCGGCCGCGCCGACCGCCACCCGCCGATCGACTACCCCAAGCCCGATGGCAAGCTCAGCTTCGACCGGCTGACCAATGTCAGCTTTTCAGGCACCAACCACGCCGAGGACGAACCCTGCCACCTGCATCTGGAAGACCCCGACATTCCGATTAACTGGAACCTGCCGAAATACGCCGAGCCGGCGCAGCGCTATTGCCCCGCGGGGGTCTACGAGGTGGTGCGCGACGATGACGGCGGCAATCCGCGCTTCGTGATCAACGCGCAGAACTGCGTGCACTGCAAGACCTGCGACATCAAGGACCCGGCCCAGAACATCACCTGGCGCACGCCCCAGGGCGGCGAGGGGCCGACCTACCCCAACATGTGACGCGGCCCCGGCATGCGGCGCGCGCCGGGTCAGCGGGACTCTTCGATCCCGTGCTCGCGGATCTTGCGATACAGCGTCGAGCGGCCGATGCCGAGCCGGCGCGACACCTCCGACATGTTGCCGTTGTAGCGGTGCAGGGCGATGCGGATGGCGTCCGCCTCGATGTCCGAGATCGGGCGCACATGCCCGTCGGCGGCGCAGAACGACCCGGTGACCGGCGCGTCGCCCTGCGCCGTTTCGTTGCGTCGCCCGGCCCCGCCGTTGACCGGCGCGCGGAGCGGATCGCCCGTCGCGCCGCTCAGCGCGGGGTCCCCGCGCCGGTCCGCGTCAGAGGCGCTGCGCGGGCGAAAGCCCGCCGCCCCATGCACCGCCCCATGCACCGCCCCATGCACCGCCGCCCCGTCGCCGCGGCGCGCCTGGTTGGCGCGGGCGGGCGGCGGCGGCGGCGCGGCAAGCCG
>NZ_JBWOMN010000116.1:0-35606 GCF_056449545.1 Oceanicella sp.
GGCGAGCTGCGCCAGCGCCGCCTCGGGCCCCATGGGCGCGCTGGGCGCGCCATGGGCGACCAGCAGCGCCGGCCCGTTCGGGCGGGGCGGGGCGTCGTCGCGGGGGGGCTTGGGCATGGCGGTTTCCAAAACTCCGATACGCCGGCTCAACCGCCCTCAAGCTCGCGCCAGCGGCGGCGCGCGGACACCGGCAGGGACGCCAGATACAGCAGGTCGCCGGCGATCAGCGTGTGCCACGGATAGGCCGCCATCATCACGATGGCCCCGGTGACCAGCAGCACCACGGGCAGCAGGAATTTCTTCTCCACCCTCAGCCGCTTGACGGAAAACGTCGGCAGCTGGCTCACCGCCAGCCCGCCCACCAGCACCAGATACAGGAAGATCGCGATCGGATAATGGGCAAGCGCGTCCACCTCCAGCATCAGGAAATACATGGGCAGCAGCGCCAGGCAGGCCAGCGCCGGGGCCGGCACGCCGACGAAATAATCGGGGTTGGGCCGCGCGCCCGAACCTTCGGATTCGCTGTCCTGCATGGCGACGTTGAAGCGCGCCAGCCTGAGCGCGCAGCACACGCAAAGCACCAGCACCGCCAGCCAGCCGAGGCTTGCATAGGGGGTGCCGAAGAAGATCGCCTGATAGATCAGCAGCCCCGGCGCGATGCCGAAATTGAAGAAATCCGCCAGCGAATCCAGCTCTGCCCCCATGGGGCTGGCGCTGTCCAGCATCCGCGCCAACCGCCCGTCGATGGCGTCGAGCACCGCCGCCACAACGATCAGCAGCAGCGCGAATTCATAGCGCCCGTCCAGCCCCATGCGCATCGAGGTCAGGCCGGCGACGATCGCCATCACGGTGACGAAATTCGGGATCAGGCGCCGGAATGACAGGTATTTTCCGGATGGGTTGGTCATGGCGCGCGGCTCTCTCAGATCGCTTTGCAGGCGCGGGCGGTCTGGTCGCAGTCCAGATCGGCGAGCACGGTCTCGCCGGCCACCGTGGTCTGGCCGATGCACACCAGCGGCGCGGCGCCGACCGGCAGGTAGATGTCGAGCCGGCTGCCGAAACGGATCAGCCCGAAGCGCTCGCCGGTTTCAAGCGTGCGGCCCTCCTCAACCTCACATAGAATGCGCCGCGCCACCAGACCCGCGATCTGCACCACGCCGATCTGCGCGCCGGGCGCGTATTCGATGGTCAGGGCGTTGCGTTCGTTGTGCTCGCTGGCCTTGTCGAGCGAGGCGTTGACGAATTTGCCCTTGTGATAGGCGATGCGCTTGACCACGCCGCCGATGGGCGCCCGGTTCACGTGGCAGTTGAACACGTTCATGAACACCGAGACCCGCACCCGCTGGGTTTCGCCCATGCCCAGCTCGGCCGGCGGCGCCATGGCGGAGATCAGCGACACCACCCCGTCGGCGGGCGACACCAGCAGCCCGTCGCGCTGCGGCACGGCGCGAACCGGATCGCGAAAGAAATAGTAGCACCAGATCGTCGCCCCGAGCCCCGGCCAGAACAGCGGCTGCCACAGCAGCGTCAGCGCGAACGTGACCGCGGCGAAGACGGCGACGAACTTGCGGCCCTCGCGATGCATGGGAACGGCGACGATTTTCATCATGTTCATGACGGGATTCCATTTTTCGGGGCCGCATGATCCGACCGCGCCCAGCCTGCCGCGCCGGGGCGGCGCGCGGGGCACAAACTGTATGCTCGCGACGCGGCGGTAAAGGCCCAATCGAGCGATGCGCGCGCCGCCGGGCGGGTTTGGCGCGCAATGTCGCGATTTCGCCCGGCGGCGCGGCGGCGCGGCGACGCCCGCGCGCGGTTCGCCAACGCGCGGTTGCCAAACTGCGCCGGGCCCCTAGACTGACGATCCGCCATTCCCGATTCAAGGCCCGATTCAAGGCCCCAGGCAAGGATTCCGCCGCATGCCCGTCGCCACGCCGTTGACCGCCGCGCTCGGCATCCGACATCCGCTGCTGCTGGCCCCCATGGCCGGGGTCAGCGGCGGCGCGATGGCGCGGGCGGTGAGCGGCGCGGGCGGGCTCGGGATCATCGGCGGCGGCTATGGCGATCGCGACTGGCTGACGCGGGAACTGGCGCTGGCCGGGGATGCGCCCATCGGCGTCGGCTTCATCGCCTGGGCGCTGGAAAAGCAGCCGGCGCTGCTGGATCTGGCGCTGGAGCGCGCGCCGCGGGCGGTGTTCCTGTCATTCGGCGATCTGGCGCGGTTTCAGCCCCGGGTGGCGCGCGCCGGCACGACCTTGATCATGCAGGTGCAGCGCGTGGCGGATGCGCGCGCGGCGGCGGCCATGGGCGCCGACATCATCGTCGCGCAGGGCACGGAGGCGGGCGGTCATGGCGGCGTCCGGGCCACCATGCCGCTGGTCTCGGCCGTGGTCGACGCCATGGCCGAACTGGCGGCCGCGGGGCCAAGCGGCGCGGCGCCGATCCCGGTGGTTGCGGCGGGCGGGATCGCTGACGGGCGGGGCATGGCGGCGGCGCTGATGCTGGGCGCGGCGGGGGCGCTGTGCGGCACCGCGTTCTTCGCCTGCGCCGAATCCCTGGCCCATGAAAACGCCAAGCGGGCGGCGTTGGCCGGGTCCGGCGACGACACCGAGCGCAGCGCGCTTTTCGATGTGGCGCGCGGCCTTGACTGGCCCGCGCAATGGACCATGCGCACCCTGCGCAACGATTTCACCCGGCGCTGGCAGGACGGGGCGGCGGCGCTGGCCGAATCCCTCGACGCCGAGCGCGCCGGGATCGCGCGCGCCTTCGCGGCGCATGACATGTCGGTGGCGCCGACCATCGTCGGCGAGGCGGTGGACATGGTGCGCGCGCCGCTGCCCGCCGGGGCGCTGGTCGCGCGCATGATCGACGAGACCGAGACCCTGCTGCGCGGCGCGCCGGCCCTGCTGACCTGACGCCCGGCGCCGGTCCTTCGGGGGGGCGGGAGGGAGGCGTCAGCGCGAGGCCGGCGCCCCCCGCGCAGGGCTTCACATGCCGGAGGGGCCGCGCTTGATGCCCGCGACGCCGGTGCGCGCCACGTCCACCAGCCCCAGCGGCGTCATCAGTTCGATGAAGGCGTCGATCTTGGCCGGCGCTCCGGTCAGTTCGAACACGAAGCTTTCCAGCGTGGTGTCCACCACCGAGGCGCGGAACACCTGGCCCAGCCGCATGGATTCCACCCGCGCCTCGCCCACGCAGGCGACCTTGACCAGCGCCATTTCGCGCTCCACCGAGGGGCCCTCGGTGGTGAGGTCGATGACCTTGCGCGCCAGCACCAGCCGCCCGAGCTGCGCCTTGATCTGCTCGATCACCGCCGGGGTGCCGGTGGTGACGATGGTGATGCGCGAATGATGCGACACATGGTCGGTCTCGGCAACCGTCAGGCTTTCGATGTTGTAGCCGCGGCCCGAAAACAGCCCGATCACGCGGGCCAGCACGCCGGCCTCGTTCTGCACCAGCACCGCCAGGGTGCGGCGCTCCTCGCCCTCCTTCAGCGAAGGGCGAAGGTTGTAGGCGCTGTGGCCGGTGGAGCCTTGCTTGATGTTGAGAGCGCTCATGGCGCCGCCTCCTTGTTCGGTTCGTTCGGGTGGCGAGGCGGGGCGCGTCAGACAAGCACCGCGCCGTCGGATGCGATCGCCTTGTCGGCGCCGGCCTCGCCCATGAGCATCTCGTTATGGGCCTTGCCCGAGGGGATCATGGGGAAGCAGTTCTCGTGCTTTTCCACCATGCAGTCGAAGATCACCGGGCCGTCATGGGCCAGCATCTCGGCGATGGCCTCGTCCAGATCCGCCGGGTCCTCGCACCTGATCCCCTTGCAGCCGAAGGCCTCGGCCAGCTTGACGAAATCGGGCAGGGCCTCGGAATAGGATTGCGAATAGCGTTCGCCATGCAGCAGCTGCTGCCACTGGCGCACCATCCCGAGGCGTTCGTTGTTGAGGATGAACTGCTTGACGGGCAGGCGATACTGCACGGCGGTGCACATTTCCTGCATGACCATGACCCAGCTGGCCTCGCCCGCGACGTTGATCACCAGGCTGTCGGGATGCGCCACCTGCACGCCGATGGAGGCCGGCAGCCCGTAGCCCATGGTGCCCAGCCCGCCCGAGGTCATCCAGCGGTTGGGATCCTCGAAGCCCAGATACTGCGCCGCCCACATCTGGTGCTGGCCGACCTCGGTGGTGACGTAGCGGTCATGGCCCTTGGTCAGCGCCTCCAGCCGTTCCAGCGCGTATTGCGGCTTTATCACCGTGTCCGAGGGCGCGTAGTTCAGGCATCTGACGCTTTTCCATTCCTTGATCTGGCGCCACCAGTTGTCGACCCGGTCGGCGCGGGTCCTGGCGCCGCGCGCCTTCCAGACCGCCAGCAATTCGGCCATCACATGCGACACGTCGCCGATGATCGGCACGTCCACATGGATGATCTTGTTGATCGAGGAGGGGTCGATGTCGATATGCACCTTCTTCGAACCCGGCGAGAACGCGTCCGTGCGCCCGGTGATCCGGTCGTCGAAGCGCGCGCCGACGCAGAGCATGAAATCGCAGTCATGCATGGCCATGTTGGCCTCGAAGGTGCCATGCATGCCCAGCATCCCCAGCCAGCCCTTTCCCGAGGCCGGATAGGCGCCCAGCCCCATCAGCGTCGAGGTGACGGGAAAGCGGCTTTCCGCCGCCAGTTCGCGCAGCATGCGGCTGGCCTGCGGGCCGGAATTGATCACCCCGCCGCCCGAATAGATGATCGGGCGTTCGGCCTGCTCCAGCATCTCCACCGCGCGCAGGATCGCGTCCGCGTCGCCCTTCACGCGGGGGGCGTAATGCAGGGGCTTGGCCTCCTGCGGCGACTTGTAGGGGGCGGAGGCGAACTGCACGTCCTTGGGGATGTCGATCAGCACCGGGCCGGGGCGGCCTTTCTGGCAGACGTCGAAGGCCTGATGGATGGTGTCGGCCAGGTCCGCGGTGTCCTTCACCAGCCAGTTGTGCTTGGTGCAGGGGCGGGTGATGCCCACGGTGTCGGCCTCCTGAAAGGCGTCGTTGCCGATCATGAAGGTGGGCACCTGCCCGGTGAGGCAGATCAGCGGGATCGAATCCATCAGCGCGTCGGTCAGCCCGGTGACCGCGTTGGTGGCGCCGGGGCCCGACGTGACCAGAAACACCCCGGGCTTGCCGGTGGCGCGCGCGTAGCCTTCGGCGGCATGGGCGGCGCCCTGTTCGTGGCGCACCAGGATGTGGCGGATGTCGTTTTGCTGGAAGATCACGTCATAGATCGGGAGCACGGCCCCGCCGGGATAGCCGAATACGGTGTCCACGCCCTGATCCTTCAGGGCCTGAATCACGATCTGGGCGCCGGTCATGTCGCGGGGCATCGCATCTGTCTCCGTTTGCAGTCGTTTGCTGTGGGCGTCGTCTTGGATCAGTCGGGCGGCTCGATCAGGGGCAGGCACAAAAAAACCCCCGAGGCGGGGGTCATGCGCGCGGTCTCGGTGGATGCGGTTACATCCCCGGTTTCGCGCGCCAGCCGATAAGTACGATCTTGCGGATCATGGTCCGTCCCTTTCAAAGCCGAGGCAGGAGTATCACAGGGAATCGACAGGTCAAGCCCGGATTGCGCCATCGTCGATCCGAAATCGTGAAAATTTCCCCAACGCCGGGGGGGTTCGCGTTCTGGCCACGGTTTTCGCCCGGGGTCGCGCAATTTTCCGCAATCGGCGCGGCGTTCAGGGCGGCGGGGCCCCGGGCGCCGGACTGCGCCGGCGCCATCAAAGATCGGCGGCATCGAGCGCCGCCGCGGCCGAGCCGTAGGCGGGCCAGTCGCCCATGCGGTTGCGCAGCCAGGTCATCTGCCGCTTGGCGTAGTTGCGGGTCAGGGTCACGGCCTGCGCGCGCGCCGCCTCCAGCGTCATCTCGCCCGCCAGGCAGGCGGCCAGTTCGCGCGCCCCGATCGCCTTCATCGCCTGCGCCGAGGCCGGCGGGTCGAGCGCCAGCGCCGCGCGCACCTCCTCAAGCGCGCCTTGCGCCAGCATCGCGTCGAACCGCGCGTCGCAGCGGGCGTAAAGCCGGTCGCGATCCGGGGCGAGCCGCAGCGCGCAGGTCCCGTCCGGCGCCAGCAGCGGCGGCGGCGTGCGGTCCTGCAGGGCGGCCAGCCCCTCGCCGGCGGTTTCCAGCGCCTCCCAGGCCCGCATCAGCCGCATGGGGTTTCTGGCGTCGATGCGCGCCAGCGTGGCGGGGTCGCGGTTTTCAAGATCCGCCGCCAGCCCGTCGATCCCATGGGTTTCCAAAAACGCCACGGCGGCGGCGCGGATGTCCGGCGGGGTTTCGGGAATGTCGGCCAATCCCTCGGTCAGCGCCCGGAAATACAGACCCGTCCCGCCGACCACGATCGCCCGTCGCCCGGCGGCGGCGCAGTCCGCAAGCGCCTGCGCCGCGTCGCGCAGCCAGCGCCCGGCGGAATAGCCGTCCCGCATCGCCACATGGCCGTAGAGCAGATGCGGCGCCCGGGCTTCGTCCGCGGGGGAGGGGCGCGCCGACAGCGCCCGCCAGCCGGCATAGACCTGCAGCGCGTCGGCGTTGATCACCGCGCCGTCAAAGCGTTCGGCCAGCGCCAGCGCCAGCGCCGACTTGCCCGAGGCGGTGGGCCCGGCGATCAGGATCGGTCTTGGCGATTGCGCGGGGCTCATGCGGCGCGCCCGTTCTCCACCGGGATCAGTTTCGCGCCCAGGGCCTCGGCCTCCTCGCGCGCATGGGTGACGTAAAGGATCGGGGCCTGCGTCGAGCGCGCCAGCGCCGCCAGATAGGGCAGCAATTCCGCCTTGCGCGCCGCGTCCAGCGACGACAGCGGCTCGTCCATCAGCAGCAGCGAGGGCGCCCGCAGCAGGGCCCGCCCGATGGCCACGCGCTGCGCCTCGCCCCCCGACAGCGCCCGCGGGCGGCGCGCGAGCAGCGACCCGAGCCCCAGCAGCGCCACGGCGTCGTCAAGCGCGCCATCGTCCGGCGCGCCGTAAAGCAGGTTGGCGCGCACCGACAGATGCGGGAACAGCCGGGGTTCCTGAAACACCATGCCCAGATTGCGCGCCTGCACCGGCAGGTCGATCCCGGCGTCCGAATCGAAGAACACCTGCTCGCCGAAGGCGATCCGCCCCCGGTCCGGGCGGTTGAGCCCGGCGACGCAGCGCAGCAGCGAGGTCTTGCCGGCGCCCGAGGGCCCGAACAGCACCGTCGCCCCGGCCGCCGCGGTGAACGCCGCGGTCAGCGCAAAGCCGCCGCGCGTGGTCCAGGCGATGTCGACGCTCAGCCGCTTCACCGGCCTTCCCCGGACAGCCGTCGCCGCGTGCGCTTTTCCAGCACCTCCGATGCCGCGAAAGCCCCCAGCGCCGCGATCAGCGAGATCGCCACCAGCCGCGCCGCCGCCGCGTCGCCATTGGGCTGCTGCAGGGCCGAATAGATTGCGATGGGCAGGGTGCGGGTCTCGCCGGGGATGTTGGCGGCGAAGATGATGGTGGCGCCGAATTCCCCCAGCGCGCGCGCGAAGCCCAGCGACAGCGCCGCCAGGATCCCCGGCAGGCACAGCGGCAGCGACAGCGTCAGGAAAATCCGCCGTTCCGAGGCCCCGAGCGTGCGCGCCGCCTCCTCCAGCTTGGGATCCAGCGCCTCGATCGACAGGCGGCAGGCGCGGGCCATCAGCGGAAACCCCATCACCCCGGCGGCGATGGCGGCGGCCACCCAGGTGAAGGCGATTGAAATCCCGAATTCGTCATGCAGCCAGCCGCCGATCCAGCCCCGCCGCCCCAGCGCCATCAGCAGCAGATAGCCCACCACCACCGGCGGCAGCACCAGCGGCAGGTGGATCAGCGCCTTCAGCAGCGGCTTGCCGGGGAACCGCCAGCGCGCCAGCGCCCAGGCGGCGAGGAAGGCCAGCGGCAGCCCCGCGGCGGTCGCCGCCGCCGCCACCCGCATGGACAGCGCCAGCGCCTGCCATTCCGCCGATGTGATCGCCTCGAACATGGGCACAGCCTTAGCCGCGCGCGTGCGGGGGGTCCAGTGCCCCGGCTCAGGCGCCCGGACACGGCGCCCCGACGCCCGCCCATGACGCGCCGGCGCCCGCCCCGGGCGCAGGGCGGATCCCGATCCGCCATTGGCGCGAAAGCCGGGTCAGGGGATGGCGGCCGCCACCAGCGTCTGCGCCGCGGCTTTCGCCTCGCCCGCGGGGTCCTTCATGTGGCCCAGATGCGCGGTGACGATGGCGCCCTCCTGCAGCAGCATCAGCGCGTGGGCGAGCGTTTCGGGATCGCGCGCCCCGGCCCTGCGCGCCAGATCGATCATCCAGTTCTGCAGCAGGCGCTTGTGTTCGGCGGAAATCGCATGGATCGGATGCCCGCGATCCTGGTATTCCGACGCCGCCTTGATGAACAGGCAGCTGCGGAAGTCCGGCTTGGCGAACCACGCGCCCAGCGCGTCGAACGACGCGATCAGCCGCCCGCGCGGGGTGTCGGCGAAATCTTCGACGCGGCGGATGAAATCGTTGCGGAAATTTTCGTCGCGCAGGCGCAGGACCGCGAGGATCAGATCCTCCTTGGTGCGGAAATGCTTGTACATCGAGGTCTTGGAGATGCCGGTTTCCCTGGCCAGCAGGTCCATGCCGGCGGCGTGGAAGCCCTCGCGATAGAACACCTTCAGCGCCTTGCGCACCAGTTCGTCGCGTTTGTTGGGTCGCATGGGCCGCTCCTTGGGTGAACCAGTCTGTAAATAGGCATCCCCGGGCGGTTTGGCCAGCGTTGGGCGAGGTTGGGCGGCGCGCCGGTTCAGACGGTCTGCAGCAGATAGGTGGGAACGATGCCCGATCGCGCAATGAACGGTTCGGGATCGCAGCCCGCGAACAGCCCGTGCCCGGCGATCAGCGCGGTGTCAAACCCGGCGGCGGCGCCGCCCAGGATGTCGGTGTGCAGCGTGTCGCCCACCATCACCACGCGCCCCGCGTCGCGCCCGAGCCGCGCGCGCGCCAGATCGAACGCGTTGCCGAACGGCTTGCCGAAGAATTCCGGCGTCAACCCGGTTTCGGCGCCCAGTTCGTCGGCCAGCGCATGGGCGAAATGCCCCGGGGCCAGCGTGAACCCGGTTTCGCGCGGGGCGACGATGTCGGGATTGCCCACCAGCAGCGGGCGCGGGCGGGCGCGCAGCGCGTCGCGCAGGCGGGTCTGGCGCGCGGCGCTCCAGTCGCTGCTGCCGAGCAGCAGGAACCCCCGCGCCGCCGCGTAGATCGCCGGATCGTCGCCCAGCAGCGCGGCGGGGGGGCCGAGTTCGTCGATGCGCGCGCGCGCCGGCGCCATCACCCCCCATGGCGCGGGGGCGCTGGCGGGGTCTCTGGTGGGGCGCAGGGCGAGCGCCGCGCGCAGCGCGTCGCGGCTTGAAACCACGTCCTCGGCGGCGAAATCGAACCCCATGCGGCGGAAATTCGCCACCGCGGCGGCGCGGGTGTGGGTGGCGCCGTTGGTCAGCGCCAGCACTCGCTTGCCCGCCCGTTGCAGCGCCGCCACCGCCGCCGTCGCGCCGGGGATCGGGGTCTGGCCGAGATTGAGCACCCCGAAGGCGTCGAGCAGGAAGGCGTCGTAGCGTTCGGCGATGTCGCCGAGATTTTCGCCGCGTTCTGGCCCGCCGCGTTCTGGCCCGTCGCGCCCGGTTCCGCCGCGCGCCAGGGCGGCGGGGAGGGCCGGGAAGGCGGGGAAGGCGGGCAGGCGATGGCGCGCCGCCTCGTAGGCGGCGAAGGCGGCCGCCGCATCCCTGATCGCCCTGGTCCGGGTCTTGGTCCGCATCTCAGATGATCGCGCCGCGCACCTTGGCCGAGACCCATTCGCTCACCAGCACCGCCAGGAAGATCACCAGCAGGATCAGACTGACCTGCGGCCAGGCGAGGGTGTTGAGCGAGGCCTGCAATTGCAGGCCGATGCCCCCGGCGCCCACCAGCCCCAGCACGGTGGATTCGCGGATGTTGATGTCCCAGCGGAACACCGCGATTCCGGCCAGCGCCGGCATGATCTGGGGCACGATGCCGAACACCATCACCTGCCAGCGGCTGGCGCCGGTGGCGGTGATCGCCTCGACCTGCACCGGGTTGATTTCCTCGATCGCCTCGTAAAGCAGCTTGGCGCAAAAGCCGATGGAGCGGATGGCGATGGCGATCAGCCCGGCGAACACCCCGGGGCCGATGATGGCGATCAGCAGCAGCGCCCAGACCAGCGAATTGATCGAACGGGTGGAGACGATGATCAGCAGCGCGACGGGGCGGATGAACAGCGCGCTCGGCGTGGTGTTGCGCGCCGCCAGAAACGCCACCGGAATCGCCATGATCAGCGACAGCACCGTGCCCAGGGTGGCGATGTTGAGCGTGTCCCAGAGCGGGCCCCACAGCTTTGCCATGTAGGACCAGCGCGGCGGCGTCGCCCGGTCGAGGATGTCCCCGGCGATGGCCGGCGCGTCCCAGACGAAGAACCAGGTGGTGGAGTCCGAGATCACGTTCCAGCACCACATGAACAGCGCGATCCCGGCGAGCCACGCCGCCCAGTGGGTCAGCGCCGATTTGCGATCCCGCAGGCGCCAGACCTGCTGACCGGCGGCATTGGTCGAAATCGCCATCACTGCACCTTCGCGCGGATGATGCCGGAGAGGTATTCGAGCGTCATCACGGTTCCTATGATGATGATCAGGATCGCCGCCGCGGTGTCGAATTCGTAGCGGTCGAAGGCGGTGTTGAGCGTCGCGCCGATGCCCCCGGCGCCCACAAGCCCCAGGATCGCCGATTCGCGGAAATTGATGTCGAGCCGGTACATGGACAGCCCGATCAGGCGGGGCATCACCTGCGGCTGCACGCCGTAGGCGATCCATTGCAGCCAGGGCGCGCCGGTGGCGCGCACCGCCTCGGCCTGCGAACGGTCCATGGATTCGATGTCCTCGGCCAGCAGCTTGGACAGGAAGCCGATGGTGGCGAAGCTCAGCGTCAGAAACCCGGCCAGCGGGCCGAAGCCGAAGATCGCCACCAGCAGGATCGCCACGATGATTTCATGCAGCGCCCGGCTGACTGCGATGACGGCGCGGCAGGCCAGATACACCGGCAGCGGCGCGATGTTGCGCGCCGCGCCCAGCCCGATGGGGATCGAGATGGCGATCCCCACCACCGTCGCGGCCATGGTCATGATGGCGCTCTCGATCATGCCCTCGCGGATGTCGGTCCAGCGGCTGACGAAATCCGGGCTGGCGAAGGCGGTGATGAAGGCGAGCCCGCGCTCCAGCCCCTCGTAGACCCGCGACCAGTTCACGTCGATGGTCAGGAAGGCGGCGACCAGGTAGATCGCCGCCGCGGCCATCAGGGTCCAGCGCAGCCAGTCGCGCTGGATCAGCGGCGGGCGTTTCCAGCGACGGCCAAGCAGCGCGTCCAGTTCCGTGGCGGCGGCGTTCATGCCACCGCCTCCGCCCCGGGTTCGCCGTCCCCGTCCTCATCTTCGTCCTCGATCTTGTCGATGGTGGCCTCCCAGTCCTCCTCGCCGTAGATCAGCGTCAGGACGTCGGGGGTCAGGTCCTCGGGCGGGCCGTCGAACTGGATTTCGCCGGCCTTCAGGCCGATGACCCGCTGCACGAACATCTGCGCCAGCAGCACGTCGTGGATGTTGATGATCGCCGCGAGATCGCGTTCCTCGCACAATTCGCAGATCAGGCGCATGATCTGGCGCGAGGTTTTCGGGTCCAGCGACGCCGTGGGCTCATCCACCAGCAGCAGCGCCGGGTCCTGGATCAGGGCGCGGCAGATGCCGACCCGCTGGCGCTGGCCGCCGGACAATTCGTCGGCGCGCTTGTCGGCCATGTGGGCGAGCCCGACGCGGTCGAGCAGGCGGAACGCCTCGTCCACGTCCGATTGCGGGAACCGGCGCAGGAAGCTGCGCCAGAATCCCACGTAGCCGAGGCGCCCGGACAGCACGTTTTCCATCACCGTCAGGCGTTCGACCAGCGCGTATTCCTGAAAGATCATGCCCATGCGGCGGCGTTCGCGGCGCAGGGCGCGGGCGCCGAGCGCGCTCACCTCCACGTCCTCGAGCGTCACCGTGCCGCTGGTGGGCTGCACCAGCCGGTTGATGCAGCGGATCAGCGTGGACTTGCCCGCGCCCGACGGGCCGATCAGCGCCAGAACCTGCCCCTGGGGCACCTCCAGCGTCACCGCGTTCAGGGCGCGATCGCCGGTGTTGTAGGTCTTGGTCAGCTTGTCCAGACGCAGCATGCGCGCGCTCCTGTTGCGAGAGGCAGTGTCGATGCGAAATGGGGCGGCCCGCGTTGGGCCGCCCCTTCAGCCGGTTGGCGCCGGTCTTACTTGCAGGCGTAGGATACGCCGTTGGCGGCGTCGATCTTGCGGATCACGTTCCAGAAATCCTTGTAGTTCATCTCGATGAACTGGCCTTCGTTGGATTTCTCGAATTCCTTCTGCAGCGAGGAGCCTTCCCACTCGAAGGTGAAGAACGCCTCGCGGATCTTCGCGGCCAGTTCCGGGTTCAGGTCATGGGCGACGCCGAAGCCGGTGGTCGGGAAGGTCTGCGACTTGTAGATCGAGATCACCTGATCGGGGGTGATCACGTCGCGCTTGATCATCCGGTGCATCACCGAATTGGCGATCGAGGCGGCCAGGTAATCCTTGTTGGCGACGCCGAGGATCGAATTGTCATGCTTGCCCGAAAAGGTGGGTTCGAAGTCACGCTCGGGGATCATGTCGTAATCGGCCTTCAGGATCGCCGAGGGCGCCTTGAAGCCGGAATTCGAGGTCGGCGAGGTGAAGGCGAGCTGCTTGCCGCGGATGTCCTCGACTTTTTCGATGCCCGATCCCGGATAGGTGATGATTTCCATCTCGTACCCGAAATTGCCGTCTTTCGAGGCCATGATGGTGAACGGGTTGAAGCCCGCGCAGTTCACCGCCAGCGGATTCGACCCGGTGTTGAAGCCGGCGATGTGCAGGCGGCCCGAGCGCATGGCCTCGATCTGGGCGGCGTTGGACTGCACCGGGAAGAACAGCGCCTTCTTGCCGGTCACCTTTTCGAGATGCGCGAGGAAATCCGACCATGCCTCCTTGTAGACCGCCGGATCCTCGACCGGGGTGTAGGCGAAGATCAGCGTGTCCGGGTCTTTCCATTTCGCCGGATCGGTCGGCGCGTCGGCGATCAGATCGCCGTTGCGGTCGCAATAGCGGGCGTCAAGATCGCCGCGCGGGCAATCCTCGGCGGCCTGGGCCGCGGGAACGGCGAGCGCGAGGCCCGCAATCATCGCCGCGACGCTTGCCAGTGAAGTGCCGATGTGCATGTGGTGGTCTCCCTGATGGTTTGACTGTTGGATGGGACTATGGGACGCGGCGCGGGTTTCGCGCCTCCGGCGCAGCTTCGGATCGGTTGCCCTGCGCGCCGCGAAAACGGCCGACGCAGCGGGGCGGCTGCTCTTTTTTCAACTAAATCCGTTGGCGAGATGTTTTGCAAACTTTTTATGACAGTTTGATGACGCTCGCTATTGTTCGTTTTGCGCGGATATGACACTAGACCAGAAGCGACTCGTCGCCGCGCCGCCGCCGGACGCCTTCGCGCGGGGCGTTCGGGGCGCAGGGCCCGCCGGGCGGGCGGGGCGCCTTTCTTGCCCGGACCGGGCGAAGCGACCATCTTGATTCGTCCGGGGACGGACGCTGAATTCGCCCCGGCCGGTCCGGGGACGCCGACCATGGAGCCGCCGTGAACGACACCACCGCTTCCCTTGCGCTGCTGAACCTGCTGGGTTCGGTCGCGCTGCTGCTCTGGGGCCTGCGCATGGTGCGCACCGCCGCCGAGCGTTCGCTGGGGAGCAACCTCGACCGGCGCCTGCGCCAGATCGCCGGCGGGCGGGTGCGGGCGCTGCTGTTCGGCGGCGCGGCGGCGGCGATGCTGCAATCCTCCACCGCCGTGGTGCTGCTGGGCGCCGGCTTCGTCGCCAAGGCGCGGCTGCTGCTGCCCGCGGGGCTGGCGATCGCGCTGGGCGCGGATGTGGGCAGCGCCGTCTCGGCGCAGATCCTGACCATGGACATCCGCGAAATCTCGCCCGGGCTGATCCTGATCGGCTACGCGCTGTTCCAGCTGTCCAGCACCAAGCGCATCCGCCATCTGGGCCGGGCGCTGATCGGGCTGGGGCTGATGCTGTTCGCGCTCGGCCAGATCGTTGGCATGTCCGAGGCTATTCGCGGCTCGACCACCGTGCCGGTGCTGATCTCGGCGCTGTCCGAGGACCCGGTGCTGGCGATCCTGGCGGCGGCGCTGCTGACCTGGCTGGCGCATTCCAGCCTTGCCATCGTGCTGCTGATCGCCTCGCTGGCGCATGTGGGCACGGTCACCGGCTCGGCCTCGGTGTATCTGCTGCTCGGGGCCAATCTGGGCGCGGCGCTGCCGGCGCTGGCGGCCTCCATGGGCGAAACCATGCCGGGGCGGCGCGTGGCCATCGGCAACCTGCTGTTCCGCAGCCTCGGGGTGCTCACCCTGTCCTTCGCGGCGCAGCGCTATTTCGATTTCGCCACGGCGCAGGGGCTCGACGACAAGGCCATCGTGGTGCTGGGGCATCTGGGCTTCAACGTCATCGTGGCGCTGGCGTCGCTGCCCTTCGTCGGGCTGGTGGCTGATTTCCTCGAACGCGCCTTCCCCGGCGCCGCCGAAATCGCGCCGCCGCGCGCCGTGCCGCGCTATCTGGACCATGACGCGCTGGGCTCGCCGTCGCGGGCGCTGGGCAACGCGCGGCGCGAAAGCGTGCGGCTCGCCGATCTGGTGCAGGAGATGCTCGACAACACCGAGGAATCGCTGGCCCCGGGCGCGTCCGAGGACCTGCCGGTCGCGATTTCGCGCGCCGAGGACGACGTGGACATGCTGAATTCGGCGATCAAGTTCTACGTCACCGAACTGACCCGCGAACCGCTGTCCCATGACGAAAGCCGCCAGGCGCACACGGTGATCAGCTTTTCCACCAACATGGAGCACATCGCCGACATCATGGACCGCAACATCCGCCGGCTGGCGGATCGCAAGCGCAAGGCCGGGCTGCGGTTTTCGGACGAGGGCGCGGCCGAGATCACCGACATCTTCAACCGCCTGCGCGAGGCGATGCAGACCGCCGTCGCCGCCTTCATGGCCGATGACGAGGAGCTGGCCGAGCAGATCATCGCCGAGAAACGATCGTTCCGCGACGAGGAGCAGCTCGCCTACCAGCAGCATCTGGAGCGCCTGCGCGAGGGCAACGTCGCCTCCATCGACACCTCGGCGATCCATCTGGACCTGCTGCGCGATCTCAAGCGGGTGCATTCGCACCTGACCTCGATCGCCTACACCATCGCCGAACGCGACCCGCCCGAGGAAGGAGAATCCGGCCAGGCGCGCGAAGGCGGCTTGTAAGCGGCGCGTATCTGGCGCAGCTTGGAACAGGCGTTCCAATGACAACAACCGGAACATACGGTTGAAAAACGATCCGGGGCGGCGGGGCGCGGGCGACATGCGCGGGTCCGGTCAACAGAGCCGAAGAAACGCAAAACTGGGAGAACGAAATGAAGATCAACCTGAAAACCACCCTCGCGGCGGCGCTGCTCGCCCTGACGGCCGCGCCGGCCATGGCGGCCGAGAAGATGACGCTGTATTGCAGCGCCCAGGAAGACTGGTGCCAGCTGATGGCCACGGGCTTCGAGGCCGAGACCGGCATCAAGGTGGCCATGACCCGCGCCAGTTCGGGCGAGACCTTCGCCCGCATCAAGGCCGAATCCGCCAATCCCAAGGGCGACGTGTGGTGGGGCGGCACCGGCGATCCGCATTTGCAGGCCGCCGAGGAAGGGCTGACCGCGCCCTACGTGTCGCCCATGCGCGCGAAACTGTTCGACTGGTCGATCCGCCAGGCCGAGGCCGCGGGCGACCGCACCATCGGCATCTATTCCGGGGCGCTCGGCTACGGCTACAACACCGAATTGCTGGCCGCCAACGACCTGCCGGTTCCGGCCTGCTGGAAGGACCTGACCAAGCCGGTCTACAAGGGCTTCGTGCAGATGGCCAACCCGAACTCCTCGGGCACCGCCTACACCACGCTGGCGACCATCGTGCAGCTGTTCGGCGAGGACAAGGGCTTCGAATTCATGAAGGCCCTGCACAAGAACATCAACCAGTACACCAAGTCCGGCTCGGCCCCGATCAAGGCCGCGGCGCGGGGCGAGAACACCATCGGCATCGTGTTCATGCATGACGCGGTGAAGCAGGCGGTGTCCGGCTTCCCGATCAAGGTGGTGGCCCCCTGCGAGGGCACCGGCTACGAAATCGGCTCCATGTCGATCATCGAGGGCGGGCGCAACCCCGAGAACGCGCGCAAGTTCTACGACTGGGCGCTGCGCGCCGACGTGCAGTCGCGCTCGCTGGAGGTGAAGGCCTTCCAGGTGATGTCCAACAAGGGCGCGAAATCCTCGCCCGACGCGCCGGACCTGTCCAGCATCAAGCTCATCGACTACGACTTCAAGAAGTATGGCTCCTCCACCGAGCGCAAGCGGCTTCTGAAGAAGTGGGACGACGAGGTGAAGTCGCTGCCGCAATAAGACCGGCGGAGCGGCTTTCATGAACCGCACGGTTCTGTTCTGGACCCTCATCGGGGCGGCGGGCTGGTGCCTGCTGCCCTGGTATGTGCTGGAAGACGGTTTCTTCAGCTTCGAATGGCTGTTCGACGGCTACCCGTTCGACACCGATTACGCGCCGGGGCTGTTTCTCGCCATGCAGGGCGAGAAGATGTGGCTGGCGCCGCTGATCCTGCCGATCCTGGCGCCGCTGCTCACCTGGGGGCGCGCCAAGGGCGACCCGTTCTACGGCCGGGTGCTGCTGTGGTCGGGGGTCATCGGCATCGCCTGGATGTTCGGGCAGGGGTTTGCGATCGGCCTGCGCGGCTGGAACGCCGGCTGGCTCAACGACCTGTTCGGGCCGCTGGGGGACCGGCAGTTCGGCATGGGCTACGGGGCGTTCTTCGTCGCCTCGGGTTTCCTGTTTTCCATCACCCAGGGCTTCGCGGCCCGCGGCGCCGCCAAGGGCGACGTGTTCGTGTCCGGGGTCATCGGGCTGGTGATCGCGCTGGTGGCGGCGTTCATCGCGTTCCCGATCCTGCAGATCCTCGAAGGCGCGATGGTCAACGAGGACAACGCCTATTCGATCCTCGCCTTTCTCGACCGCTTCACCGACCGCAAGATCTGGGGGCTCGGCTGCTTCGGCGGCGGCGTCAGCTGCGGCGCGGCGTGGAATTCGCTGCTGCTGGCGATCGTGGTCGGGGCCTCGACCGCGGCGCTGGGACTGGCCTTCGCGCTGGTGGCGACGCGCTCCGGGCTGACGCGGATGAAGGCGTTTCGCGCGCTCAGCGTGCTGCCGATCATCACCCCGCCCTTCGTCATCGGGCTCGCCATCATCCTGCTGTTCGGGCTGTCGGGTTCGGTCACCGGCTTCATGGCCGACCTGTTCGGGGTCAAGCCGACGCGCTGGATCTACGGCATGCCCGGCATCCTGATCGCGCAATTGCTGAGCTTCACCCCCATCGCCTTCCTGGTGATGATCGGCGTGGTGGAGGGCGTGAGCCCGTCGATGGAGGAGGCCGCCCAGACCCTGCGCGCCGGGCGCTGGCAGACGTTCCGCACCGTCACCCTGCCGCTGATGCGCCCCGGGCTGGCCAACGCCTTCCTGCTCGGGTTCATTGAAAGCATGGCCGATTTCGGCAATCCGCTGGTGCTCGGCGGCAATTTCAGCGTGCTGTCCACGGAGATATTCTTCGCCATCGTCGGGGCCCAGAACGATCAGGGCAAGGCGGCGGTGCTGGCCATCATCCTGCTGATCTTCACCCTGTCGGCGTTCTTCGCGCAGCAGCGCTGGGTGGGGCGCAAATCCTACGCCACGCTCACCGGCAAGGGCGACGCGGGGCGCCATCCCCCGCTGCCCGAGGGGCTGAAGCTGTCGATCTACGCCATTGTCGGGCTCTGGACCTTTTTCACCATCACCATCTACGCGATGATCTTCTATGGCGGCTTCGTGGAGATCTGGGGCCTCAACAACACCATCACCCTCAAGCATTACATCACCGCCTTCTCGGTGGACTGGACCGCGCACGGGCTGCAATGGACCGGGGCGGCGTGGAATTCGTTCTGGACCACGATCCAGATCGCCGCCACCGCGGCGCCGCTGACCGCCGCCATGGGGCTGGTCACCGCCTATGTGCTGGTGCGTCAGGATTTCGCCGGCAAGAAGTCGTTCGAATTCATGACCATGCTCAGCTTCGCCATCCCGGGCACGGTGATCGGCGTCAGCTACGTGGTGGCCTTCAACGTGCCGCCCATCGAAATGACCGGCACCGCGGCGATCCTGGTGGTGAGCTTCATATTCCGCAACATGCCGGTGGGGGTGCGCGCCGGGGTCGCGGCGATGAGCCAGATCGACCGCTCGCTGGACGAGGCCTCGCTGACGCTGGGGGCGAATTCCTGGACCACCTTCCGCAAGATCATCCTGCCGCTGCTGCGCCCGGCGATCCTGGCGGCGCTGGTCTACAGTTTCGTGCGGGCGATGACCGCGATCAGCGCGGTGATCTTCCTGGTCAGCGCCGAATACGACATGGCGACCAGCTACATCATCGGACGGGTCGAAAACAACGATTACGGGCTGGCCATCGCCTATTCGACCGCGCTGATCTTCGTGATGCTCGCGGCGATCGGGCTGTTGCAGCTGCTGGTCGGAGAACGCAAGATCGGACGGCGGGGCGTGGTCCCGACCTCCGTCGCCGCCGGGGGATAGCGCATGGCGCAGATAAGAAGCAGAGCGGCCTCGGTCGAATTCCGCAACGTCACCAAGATCTACGGCGGCGACGCGCGGGCGGTGGACGACATCTCGCTGAAGGTCGAGGCGGGGGAACTGGTGACCCTGCTCGGCCCCTCGGGCTGCGGCAAGACCACGACGCTGCGCATGATCGCCGGGCTGGAGCCCGCCACCTCCGGCGCCATCCTGATCGGCGACGCCGACGTGACCGCGCTGCCGGCCACGGAACGCGACGTGTCCATGGTGTTCCAGTCCTACGCGCTGTTCCCGCACATGAGCGTCGGGGAAAACGTCGCCTACGGGCTGGTGATGTCGGGCATGGGCAAGGCCGAGGTCGCCGAGCGCGCCCAGGCCGGGCTGGAACTGGTGGGCCTGCAAGGGTTTGCCGACCGTCTGCCCAGCGAATTGTCCGGCGGCCAGCAGCAGCGCGTCGCCGTGGCCCGTGCGCTGGTGCTCGAACCCCAGGTGCTGCTGTTCGACGAACCGCTGTCCAATCTCGACGCCCGCCTGCGCCGCCGGGTGCGCGACGAGATCCGCGAGATCCAGCAGACTCTCGGCCTGACCGTGGTCTACGTCACCCATGACCAGGAAGAGGCGCTGGCGGTGTCCGACCGCATCATCGTGATGAATCAGGCGGTGATCGCGCAGATCGGCACGCCGCGCGACCTGTATGAGCACCCCGCCAACGCCTTCGTCGCGGATTTCATCGGCGAGGCCAATCTGCTGCCCTGCGAAATCGTCGCCGCCGCCGGCGACGCGGCGCAGGTGCGCATCGGCGAGGCCGAGATCTCCCTGCCGGCGCGGGGGCTTGGCGCCGGGCCGGCGCTGCTGGCGGTGCGCCCCAACCTCGCCGGTTTCACCCGCGATCCGACCGAGGGCGATCTGGTGGGCACGGTGCGCAAGACCACCTATGTGGGGCGGCATGTGGAATATTCGGTGGAAACCGCGGTGGGCGATCTGTTCGTCACCAGTCTGGACACCAATGCCGGGATCGAGGCCGGTGCGGCGATCGGCCTGAACCTGCGCCAATCCAGGCCGATCCTGCTGCCGCGCTCGGACGCGTAGCGATGGACTACGCCGAAAAAATCGACGCCGAGACCTGGGATTTCATCCGCAAGACCGCCGACTGGTATCCGGCGGACGCCGCCGCGATGGACGTGGCGCAGCAGCGCGAAATCTACGACCGCATGTGCCGGGCGTTCTTCGCGGGCCGCCCGGAGGGCGTGCGCGCCGAGGATCGCCGCATCGGCGACGTGCCGGCGCGGCTTTACGCCAGCGTCAGGCCCGGCGCCGGCGCCGCGGCGGTGGTCTATTTCCACGGCGGCGGCTTCGTGGTCGGCGGGCTGGAAAGCCATGACGACGTCTGCGCCGAGATCTGCGATCGCACCGGGTTCGACGTGGTCTCGGTGGATTACCGCATGTCGCCCGAACACGCCCATCCGGCGGCCTTCGACGACTGCCTCGCGGCGACGCGCTGGGCGGCGGCGCATTTCGGCAAGCCGCTGCTGCTGGTCGGGGACAGCGCCGGGGGCAACCTCGCGGCGGCGGTGGCCCACGCGGCGCGCGGGAAGATCACGGCGATCGCCGGGCAGGTGCTGATCTATCCCGGGCTTGGCGGCGACATGGACCGGGGATCGTATCTGGACCACGCCGAGGCCCCGATGCTGACCCGCGACGACATTCTGGCGTATCAGCAGCTGCGCTTTCGCGGCGCGCCGCCGCCGCGCGACGACCCCACCTGCGCGCCGTTGCGCGACGCGGATTTCACCGGCCTGCCGCCCACGGTGATCGTGTCGGCGGAATGCGATCCGCTTTCCGACGACGGTCGGCGCTATCGCGACCGGGCGCTGGCGGCGGGGGGCAGGGCGGCGTGGTTCAACGAAGCCGGGCTGGTGCACGGCTATCTGCGCGGGCGAACGAGCGTCCGCCGCGCCCGCGACAGCTTTGAGCGCATCATCGCCGCCATCGCGGCGCTGGGGCGGGGCGACTGGCCCTTCTGAGCCGCCTCAATCGGTGAGAAACGGCGCCGCGGCCATGCTGGCGGGGATCGCCACGCCCATGCGCGCCAGCACCGTCGGCGCCAGCGCCAGCTGATCCAGCAGCGTGTCTTCGGGCGGACCCTTGCCGGCGCCGAAGTGATACAGCGCGAAATCCCGCTGGTCCGGCTCGGACCCGCCATGATGGCCGCGCGCCGTCTGGCCGTGATCGGCGGTGACGATCACCTCGTCGCCGGCCGCCAGCCAAGCGCGCAGGAACGGCGCCAGCATGGCATCCATCACCGCGCAGGCGTGGTCCATCTCCGGGCTCTCATGGCCGTAGCGGTGGCCCATGCTGTCCAGCGTGCAGGTGTGCAGCACCCCGTAATCCAGCCCGAATCGCCGGGACAGGTTGCTGAGGCTGGCGAACAGGTCCACGTCGCTGGGGGTCATCTGATTGGCGTGCCCCGCCGCGGTCATGGTGTGAAAGCGCCCGTAATTGATGCTGGCGCTGTCGGGTTCGTCGTATTCCACGTCGCGCACATGGTCATAAGGCGCGCGGTTGAAGAATTCAGACCAGAAGGAATGGGTGACGGCGCCGGTGACGCCGCCCGCCTTGCGGACCTCGGAAAAGATGTCGGGCTGATCGAGCCGGAACACGGTCTCGTTCGAACTGACGCCGAGCGCCTGCGGCGTCTGCCCGGTGTGGATCGCGGCGTAGCACGTGGCCGAGATCGACGGCAGCACCGATCGCATGCGCCAGACCCGGGCGTCGCCGGACTGCACCCAGCCTTCCAGGTTTCCGAACAGTCGCCGCCAATTCCGCCACGGCACGCCGTCGAGGATGATCAGCTTCAGGCGGTTGCGCGGCCCGCCCCGTCGATTTGTCGTCAATTTCCGGCGCTCTCCATCTTACGCGTGGCGATGACCTGCTCCAGCCAGCCCAGTTGCATTTCCGGGACCGAGGACAGCAGCATGTCGGTGTAATCGTCGAAGGGCGGGTTCAGCACCTTCGATTTCGGGCCGTAGCGCACCACCTTGCCCTTGTGCATCACCGCAATGGAATCCGAGATCGCGCGCACCGTGGCGATGTCGTGGGTGATGAACAGATAGGCGACGTTCTCGCGTTTCTGCAGATCCAGCAGCAGCTTCAGGATGCCGTCGGCCACCAGCGGGTCGAGCGCCGACGTGACCTCGTCGCAGATGATCATCTTCGGCTTCGCCGCCAGCGCCCGGGCGATGCAGACCCGCTGCTTCTGACCGCCCGAGAGTTCCGCCGGGTAGCGGTCGGCGAAGCCCTCGCCCATCTCGATCTCGTCCAGCAATTCGGCGATCCGGTCGTCGCGCGCCTTGCCGCGCAGGCCGAAATAGAATTCCAGCGGCCGCCCGACGATGGTGCGCACGGTCTGGCGCGGGTTCATCGCGGTGTCGGCCATCTGGTAGATCATCTGCAGTTCGCGCAGGTCCTCCTTGCTGCGATCCGCCAGCCTTGGCGGCAATTCGCGCCCGTCGAAGGCGATGGTTCCCGCGCTTTGCGGCAGCAGCCCGGTGATCACCCGCGCCAGCGTCGACTTGCCGGACCCGGATTCGCCCACCACCGCCAGCGTCTGGCCCGGGTGCAGGTCCACGGACACGTCGCTGAGCACGTCCACGGGCAGATTGGGGTAGCGGGCGGTGACGTTGCTGACCGTCAGCAGCGGGGCGCCGGTGGGGGTCTGCTCCTCGTGATCGATGGAGCGCACCGAGACCAGGGCGCGGGTGTAATCCTGCGCCGGGGCCTCGATGATCTGCTGCGTCGCGCCGTATTCCACCTTCTTGCCGCCGCGCAGCACCAGGATGTGATCGGACACCTGCGCCACCACCGCCAGATCATGGGTGATGTAGAGCGCCGCGACCCCGGTGTCGCGGATCGCGTCCTTGATCGCCGCCAGCACGTCGATCTGGGTGGTGACGTCGAGCGCCGTGGTCGGTTCGTCGAAGATCACCAGATCGGGCTCGGAGCACAGCGCCATCGCGGTCATCGCCCGTTGCAGCTGCCCGCCCGAGACCTGATGCGGGTAGCGGGTCCCGAAATGCTCGGGGTCGGGCAGGCCGATCTTGCGGAACAGTTCGACGGCGCGGGCCTCGGCCTCCTGACGCGAGGCGACGCCGTGGTTCAGGGTCGCCTCGATCACCTGCTCCATCAACCGCTTGGCGGGGTTGAAGGCGGCCGCGGCGGATTGCGCCACATAGGTGACCTCGCGCCCGCGCAGCTTGCGCAGGCCGCGGGCGCCGCCCTTGAGGATGTCGCGGCCGTTGACAAACACCTCGCCGCCGGTGATGCGCACGCCGCCGCGCCCGTAGGCCATGGCCGACAGGCCGATGGTGGACTTGCCGGCGCCGGATTCGCCGATCAGCCCCAGCACCTTGCCCTTTTCGACGCTCACCGACACGTCATCGACGATGACGATGTCATGGGGCTTTTCGTCGGGCGGGTAGACCGTCGCCTCGATGCGCAGATGGCGGATGTCGAGCAGGATGTCAGCCACCGCGGCCCCCTTTCAGGCTGGTGGTGCGGTTGAGCACCCAGTCAGCCACCAGATTGACCGAGATCGCCAATGTCGCGATCGCCACCGCCGGCACCAGCGCCGCCGGTATGCCGTAGACGATGCCCTCCTTGTTTTCCTTGACGATGCCGCCCCAGTCGGCTTCGGGCGGCTGCACGCCAAGCCCGAGGAAGGACAGCGTCGACAGGAACAGCACCATGAAGATGAATCGCAGGCCCATTTCCGCGACCAGCGGCGACAGGGCGTTGGGCAGGATTTCGCGAAACACGATCCAGCCCCGGCCCTCGCCGCGCAGGCGCGCCGCCTCGACGTAATCCATCACCGTGATGTCCACGGCCACGGCGCGCGCCAGCCGGTAGACCCGGGTGGCGTCGAGCAGCCCCATCACCATCACCAGCACCAGCAGCGTGGTCGGCATCACCGACAGCACCACCAGCGCGAAGATCAGCGTCGGGATCGCCATGATCAGATCGACGAAACGCGACATGGCCTGATCGACCCAGCCGCCGATCACCGCCGCGCTCAGCCCCAGCACCGATCCGGTGCCGAATGACAGGATGGTCGCCATGGTGGCGATGTAGATGGTGGTCTGGCCGCCGTAGATCATGCGGCTGAGCAGGTCGCGGCCGATGGTGTCGGTGCCGAGCCAGTGCGCGGCCGAGGCCGGCTCCCACACGTCGCCGACGATCTCGGTCATGGAATAGGGCGCGATCCAGGGCGCGAACAGGGCGCCGAGGAAATACAGCCCGGTGAAGAACAGCCCGATCAGGGCGGAAATTGGGATCCGGGTCATTTCGGGTGCCTCAGGCGCGGATTGGCGAGGATCGAGACCAGGTCGGCCACCACGTTGAGGGTGATGTAGACCCCGGCGAAGATCAGCCCGCAGGCCTGCACCACCGGCACGTCGCGCTTGGCCACGTGGTCGACCAGGTATTGCCCGAGCCCGGGATAGATGAACACCACCTCCACCACCACCACGCCGACCACCAGATAGGCGAGGTTGAGCATCACCACGTTGACGATCGGGGCGATGGCGTTGGGCAGCGCGTGGCGGTAGATCACCTGAAACTGGCTCAGGCCCTTCAGTTCGGCGGTCTCGATATAGGCCGACTGCATGACGTTGAGGATCGCCGCGCGGGTCATGCGCATCATATGCGCCAGCACCACCAGCACCAGCACGGTGATGGGCAGGGCGATGGCGCTCAGCTTCTCGCCGAGGCTCATGGAATCGTTGATCGTGGCGACCGACGGAAACCAGCGCAGCTGCACCGCCACGTAGAAGATCAGGATGTAGCCGATGACGAATTCCGGCACCGAGATCGAGGCCAGCGTGATCCCGGAGATCAGCTTGTCGGGCCAGCGGTCCTTGTAGCGCACCGCGATCAGCCCCAGCAGAATCGCCAGCGGCACCGAGAATGCCGCCGCCCAGGCGGCGAGGAACATGGTGTTGCCAAGGCGGGCGCCGAGCGACTCGGCGATGTCGCGGCCATTGGACAGCGCCACCCCGAGATCGCCCTGCATGGCGTTGAACAGCCAGCTGAAATAACGCTGGATCGCGGGGTCGTTCAGACCCAGCTCCTTGCGCAGATTGGCCAGCGCCTCAGGCGTGGCCGATTGCCCCAGGATCGATTGCGCCACGTCGCCGGGCAGGATCTGGGTGCCCGCGAAGATCAGCGCCGAGGCGGCGAAAAGCAGCAGGACGCCCAGCGCGATGCGCTGGGCGAGAAGCTTGACAACGGGATGTGCCATGACCCCGGCCCGCCGTCAGGCGAGCCAGCACTTGGACGGGGCGAAGCCGTTCATCAATTCGCCGTTGGGATCGCCCTTCCAGCCCTGCACCGCGTCGGCGGTGGCGTCGATGAAATCGTTGAACATGGGGCAGATCAACCCGCCTTCGTCGCGCACCAGATAGCCCATGCGGCTGTACATTTCCCGGCGCTTCTTCTGGTCCAGCTCGGCGCGCGCCGACAGCAGCAGGCTGTCGAATTCATCGTTGAAGAACCGGGTGTCGTTCCAGTCCGCCGTGGACAGGTAGGCGGTGGAATACATCTGGTCCTGCGTCGGCCGCCCGCCCCAGTAGGAGGCGCAGAAGGGCTGCTTGTTCCAGACCTCGGACCAGTAGCCGTCATTGGGCTCGCGCTTGATCTCCAGCGGGATGCCGGCGGCCTTGGCGCTTTGCTGGAACAGCTGGGTGGCGTCGATGGCGCCGGGGAAGGCGGTCTCGGCGGTGCGCAGCAGCACCGATCCGTCATGGCCGGATTTCTTGAAGTGGAAGGCCGCCTTGTCCGGGTCGTAGGGGCGCTGCGGGATGGTGTCGTCGAACAGCGGATAGGCGGCGTTGATCGGCATGTCGTTGCCGACCCCGCCGTAGCCGCGCAGGATCTTGTCCACCAGGGCGTCGCGATCTATGGCGTATTTCAGCGCCAGCCGCAGATGGTTGTTGTCGAACGGCGCGGTGTCGCAATGCATGATGAACACGTAATGCCCGCGCCCCGACACGTTCTGCACGGTGACGCCGGGCACGCGCTTGACCAGTCTCACCACCTTGGGCTCGACCCGGTTGATCATGTGCACCTGACCCGATTGCAGCGCCGCGGTCCGGGCGGTGGAATCGTTGATCACCAGCATCTCGACGCTGTCCACATGGCCGGCGGTCTCGTCCCAGTAATTGGCGAATTTCTTGAACCCGTGGCGCACGCCCGGCTCGTTGTACTCGATCTGGTAGGGGCCGTTGCCGATGCCGGCGGTGGGGTTGTCGTAGCCGCCGTCGGGCTGGATGATCAGGTGGTAGTCGGCCATCAGGTAGGGCAGGTCGGCGTTGGGGGTCTTCAGCGTGACCGAGAAGATGTCCTCGTCCGCCGCCATGGATTCGATGCCGCGCATGATGCCCAGCGCGCCGGATTTCGAATTCTCGTCGGAATGGCGCTGCATGGTGCGCAGCACGTCCTGGGCGGTCAGGGTCTTGCCGTTGTGGAATTCCACCCCCTTGCGGATGCGGAAATGCCAGGTCTTGGCGTCGGAGCTGGCCTCGACGCTTTCGGCGAGCCGGTTTTCGATTTCGCCGGCGGGGCTGTTGCGCACCAGCGTGTCGCCGTATTGGCGCGAAATCAGATAGGGCACCTGGCTGGCGGCCAGCGCCGGATCCAGCGTGTTGGTGCTTTCGCCCCCGACCGAGCCGATCTTCAGATGCCCGCCCTTCTGCGGCCCGGCGGCGCGCGCGGCGCCAGCCAGCAGCGAACTGGCGGCGGCGGCGCTGAAGCCAAGCGCCGCGGCGCGGCCCATGAAGGCGCGGCGGCTGTGCTGACCGGCGGCGACGCGAAGACCCAGATGCTTGAGTTCTTCTGACATGATTTTCCCCCTGTTTCGGCTGTTGTCAGCCGGTGAATGATTGTTGTGTGGAAGCATGCGCGAAGTTTCTTCGCGCTGACAAGCGATCAGTGTCTTGTCACGAAAATTTTTTACTGTCGGACGATTTCGCCCGCGTCCGCACGGCTCGCCGTTGGTCCCGGGCGCCGGCGCCGCGATCCGGAGCGAGGTCAAAGGTTGTCCCTCGGGATCGCGTCGCTCACGTCGCGGGCGCGAATCAGGGTCTCGCCCTCATAGGCTTCAAGGCGCGCGCGCAGGTGGAAATGCGTCCGGTCCGACCACATGCGGGCATGGGTTTCGGTGCGCGTGGACCAGTCGCCGCGGGCGTTGGTCTCGGTCCAGTGGGTTTCGCCCGAGGCGCTCAGCGGATCGTCGGGGCGGATGCGCCAGGTCTCGCGGGCGATCGCGCCGCTGATCAGCCCGTGGTCGAGATCCTCCACCTCGCCGAAATCGTCGGTGATCGACAGCGTCACCTCGCCGGTGGCGAAATCGGTTTCGGACACCCGTGAACTGGCCGGGTCGCGCAGGCTGCGGGTCTGCCAGGGCGGGGCGGCTTCGGGCGGCGCAAAGCGCCATTCGTCGCCGGTCCCGGGCGGGCGCAACGGCAGGTCCAGCGCCCCCGCCAGCAGGGTCAGCGTCACCGCTTCGGGCGCTGGCCAGATCATCGGCCAGTAGGCCGAGGACAGCGCCAGCCGCAGCCGATGCCCCCTGGGCAGCCGATAGGCGATGTGATCGAGCTTCAGCGCGATGTCCGTCGGCGCGCCCGGGGTCAGCGGCGCCGGCGCCGCATGACCGGCGCGATGGCTGAGATTGAGCGCGCCCCAGGTGATGCGGGCCGAGGCCCCGTCGGGCGCCACGTCGCAGAGCCGGGCCACGATCGACCCCTGCGCGCGATCGCCGCAAAGCCGCAGGCGCAGGACCGGCGCGCCGAAAATGTCCTGGACCGAGGTCGATGGGGGCGCGTCGAAACAGGCCGAGAGCGCATCGTCGCCCCGCTGGTCGCCCGGCCCTTCCGGCCCCAGCCAGATGGCGCAGTATTCGCCCCCCGCGCCGCCGCAGGTCTGGGGCGAGGCGAGGCGGATCGCCATGTCGCCGCCGGCCCCGGCCAGCGCCCCGCCGGGCGTGCAATGCAGGGTTTTCAGCGCGACGCCCGGCGGCGGCAGGGCGGGGACCGCCGCCCAGCGCCCGGGGCGCGCGTCATGCCAGGTTTTCGGCGCCAGCCCGTCCATCACATAGGCGCGCAGGGCCGGGTCGGCCTCGACGCCGGTGTCGATGTCCTTCAGCCAGCGATCCCACCAGCGCAGCGCCTCCTGCAGGAACCCGATGCGCGGTTCGGGGGCGGCGAAATGCGGGTATTTGTGCACCCATGGCCCGACAATGCCCTTGACCGGCGCCGACAGGTTTTCCACCAGCGCCGGGACCGCGTTCCTGTAGGCGTCGCCCCAGCCGCCCACGGCCAGCGTCGCGGCCTTGATCGCCGAATAATCCTCGCAGACCGAGCCATGGCGCCAATAGGCGTCGCGCCGCTGGCGCCGCAGCCAGATCGCCGGCAGGAACGGCGCCGTCTCCAGCCGCTGCAGCCACATCTCGCGCCATTTTCGCCCCACCACCGCCGGGTCGGGCGGGCGCGAGGAATAGGACCACATGGTCGCCCCCCAGCCGAGATTCTCGTTGAGCAGGCAGCCGCCCTTGTAATGGATGTCGTCGGCGTAGCGATCCACGGTCGAACACAGGGTGATGATGGCCTTCAGCGGCGCCGGCGCCAGCGCCGCCGTCTGCAGGGCGTTGAAGCCGCCCCAGCTGATGCCCATCATGCCGACCCGCCCCGAACACCAGGGCTGGCGCGCGATCCAGGCGATGATCGCCACCGCGTCGGCCAGTTCCTGCGGGCTGTATTCGTCGCCGGGCGCCCCCTCGCTGTCGCCTGAGCCGCGCATGTCGACCCGAAGGCAGGCATAGCCGTGCCCGGCGAAATACGGATGCGTGAGCGCGTCGCGCGCCGTGGTGCCGTCGCGCTTGCGATAGGGCAGGAATTCGAGGATCGCCGGGACCGGATCGGCGGCCGCGTCGTCGGGCATCCACACCCGCGCCGACAACCGGCAGCCATCGGGCATCGCAATCCCCATGTCGGGGATCTCGACGGTCTGGCGCGGGAAATCGGTGATTGTCTTCATCAAGGAGCCCGAAAAAGCGTTTCGGATCCAGTGGAGACGGCGTTTTTCAATTCAGCATGGCGCGGAACGTCTGTTCCGGGGCTGTTTGCGACAGACGCTTCGGCGCTTCCCCGATTCGCCGCCGCCTGGCCGCGGGCTCGGACGATGCCGCTGAACCGCGCCGCCGCGCCGCCAGACACCGAAAACCTGCGCCGATTCGGCCGCCAGTCCCTCGGCAGCCGCGGCGCGTCCCAGCCCGCCGCCCATTGATCGCCCCCGGCGATCCGGCCGGTCGCGTCGGCGAGGCCGAGCAGGCAATGGGTTTCCTCCAGCGTCCACAGGTGAAGCGAATCGATGTCCTGGCGCGGCGCTTGCGCCTATGACCCCGGAACCGGCGCGTCGGCGCGGATCAGCCCTTCGGCGCGCAGATCCGACCACAGCGCGGCGGGGATCTCGACCGCGAGGGTCTCGACGTTCAACGCCACCTCCTCGGGCGTCCGGGCGCCGGGGATCGCCGCGAACACGCTGGGATGGGCCAGCGGAAAGCGCAGCGCGGCGGCGGCCAGCGGCACGCCGTGGGCCATGCACACCGCCTCGATCCGCGCCACCCGCGCCTTGATGATCGGCGGCGCCGCGGTGTAGTCGTACATCGCGCCCTCGACCGGGCCGGTGGCGAGAATGCCCGAATTGTAGGGCCCGCCCAGCAGCACGCCGATGCCGCGCGATTCGCAAAGCGGCAAAAAGCTGTCCAGCGCCGCCTGCTCCAGCAGCGTGTAGCGCCCGGCCAGCAGGAACAGGTCGAAATCCCCCTGCCGGGCCAGGGTCTCGCAGGTTTCCCATTCGTTGAGCCCGGCGCTGATCGCGCGCACCGCGCCCTGATCGCGCAGCGCCAGCAGCGCGCGATGCCCGCCGCCCATGAATTCGGCGATGCGCCGGTCGGATTCGGCCTTCGAGCCATGGGTGATGATGTCCACGTCATGGCAGTGCAGCACGTCGATGCGATCCGCGCCGAGCCGCTTCAGGCTGTGCTCGAAGCTGCGCATCACCCCGTCATAGGAATAGTCGAACACCACCCGGCGCGACGGGGTTTCCATGAACTGGTCGGGGGTGGCGTCCTGCGGCGCGCACTCCTCCAGCAGCCGGCCGATCTTGGTGGACAGCGTGTAGTCGTCGCGGGGCTTGTCGGCCAGGAACGCCCCGAACCGGGATTCCGACAGCCCCAGCCCGTAATAGGGCGCGGTGTCAAACAGCCGCATCCCCGCATCCCACGCGGCGGCCAGCGTCGCCTGCGCGGTGGGCTCGTCGATGGCCGCGAACAGGTTGCCCAGCGGCGCGCCGCCGAAACCAAGCTCCGTGGCGATCAGCGTCGCCCCCGAGGGGCAGGTGAAATCCGTGCGCTCCATGGCGTCCTCCTGTTTTTTTTCGATTTGGCGGACGGTAGCCGAGCGCGCCGCCGCCGCCAAGCGGCAAGCGCCGCTTGCCGGGGCGGGGCGCGCATGCGTAAAGTGCCGCCTCAAGGGTCGGGACAGGCCGGCGCGAGGGAGGACGTCGCATGCTCAAGGGGTTGGATCCGCTGTTGAACGCGGAGGTGCTGCACGCGTTGCGCGCCATGGGTCATGGCGACGAGCTGATCATCGCCGACACGAATTTCCCGTCCGATTCAGTGGCGCGCCAGACCACGCTGGGCCGCCTGCTGCGCATCGACGGGGTCGGCGCCGCGCGCGCCGTTCAGGCGGTGCTGTCGGTGATGCCGCTCGACACCTTCGTCGACGCGCCCGCCCTGCGCATGGAGGTCGTCGGCGCCCCCGATGAAATCCCCCCGGTGCAGGCCGAGGTGCAGGCCGCCGTCGACGCCGCCGAGGGCCGCGCCGCCCCCATGGCCCCGATCGAGCGCCACGCCTTCTATGCGCGGGCGAAAAACGCCTATTGCGTGATCCAGACCGGCGAGCGTCGCTTCTATGGCTGTTTCGTGCTGGGCAAGGGCGTGATCGCGCCAGAGAATTGATCGCGGGCCGACTGGAAGGGCATGACATGACGCATGACGCAAACGGCGGGCCGGGCGGCGCATCCGGCGAACGATCCGGGGTTGCGATCCTTGGCGTGTTCGTGGCCGACACCGCCTATCGCGCGCCGCGCCAGCCGCGCATGGGCGAGACCATCCTCGGTTCGGGCTTTGCGCTCGGGCCCGGGGGCAAGGGGTCGAACCAGGCGGTGGCCTCGGCGCGCATGGGGGCGAAGACCACCTTCATCACCCGCATCGGCCAGGATGATTTCGCCGACATGGCGCGCAAGACCTGGGCCGGGGCCGGGGTGATCCCGGCGGCGATCATCGATCCCGACAGCTACACCGGCGCCGCCTACATCTTCATCGACGAAGCCACCGGCGACAACGCCATCATCGTCAGCCCCGGCGCCGCGGGCCGCATCTCGGTCGCCGACATGGAGGCGGCGGCGGACGTGATCCGCTCCGCCGCGGTCTTCGTCACCCAGCTCGAACAGCCCATCGACGCGGCGACGCGGGCGCTGGAGATCGCCAGGGCGGCGGGGGTGATCACGGTGCTGAACCCGGCGCCGGCGGCGACGCTGGATCCGTCGATCTACGGGCTCTGCGACTACGTCACCCCCAACGAGACCGAGGCCGAGGCGCTCACCGGCATCAAGGTCGCCAATGATTCCGACGCCAGGCGCGCGGCGCAGGCCCTGCGCGACATGGGCGCCGGCGCGGTGGTGGTGACGCTGGGCGAGGCCGGGGCGCTGTTCCACGGCCCCGAGGTCACGGCCATGGCCCCGGCGTTCCGCGTCGGCGCGGTGGTGGAGACCACCGGCGCCGGCGACGCCTTCACCGGCGGCTTCGCGGCGGCGCTGTCGCGCGGCGTCGATCCGCTGGAGGCGGTGCGCATCGGCTGCGCCACCGCCGGCATCTCGGTCACCCGCGCCGGCACCGCGCCGGCCATGCCGACCCGCGCCGAGGTCGATGCGCTGCTGGCCTCGATCGGCGACTGACCGGGCGCCGCCGTCGCGTCAGGGTCCCGCACCCCCGCCGCCATGTCCAATCCCCCATGCGGCCAGCGATCCGCGGGCGGGACAGGGGCCCCGCCACCGGCGGAACGCGCCCGGCACATATGGTCCTGCGCTAACCTGGTTTCGACTTGCCGGAGGCGGCGAAATCGCCGCTGAACGCACCGGATCAGGGCGTCAGCGAGGCTTTCGCCGAACTTGATCCGGGCGCCGAGGCGGTTTTGGCCGCGCCCCTGCGGGCAAGTCCCGGATCAGACGGGGGAAGGGGGGGGACAGTTCACAGCGTGAAGGCTGCGGCGCATGTTCGCGCAGCCATGAACCTTCGGCGGGGCCGAAACGCCCCGACAACCGGCGCGATGGCGGCGGTCGGTAGGCGTCAGAACGCGTATCGCGCCGATTTTATCAGCAAAATCAAGGGAGTTTGGCTCCGGCGGTAGGATTCGAACCTACGACCCGCGGATTAACAGTCCGATGCTCTACCACTGAGCTACGCCGGACCAGAGCCGTCCCTTGGGGACGCCGCAGCCTATAGCAAAGGCGTTTTCTGGCGTCCAGCGGTATTCTTCGCCAATGCGCGCGACCGGCGGCGCGGGCGCGACCCGGGGCCCGGGCGCGGGTTCAGGCGGGCTTGCCGCCATAGTCGCGGGTCACCTCGGAGGCCACCTGCTTCACGGTCTGGGCCAGCGAGATCAGCTTGGAATCGTCGATCCGGGTTTTCGGGCCGGACACCGAGATCGCCGCCACCGGCGCCCCGGTCTCGTCGAGCACCGCGCCGGCGACGCAGCGCAGGCCCTCGGCGTTTTCCTCGTCATCGACCGACACCCGCGTCTGGCGGATGTCCTCCAGCGCCGCGTTCAGCGCGCCGCGATTGGTGATGGTCCGGCTGGTGGCGCGGGGCAGGCCGTGCTCGGCGATGACGCGGGACACGCGCTCGGCGTCGAAATGCGCGAGGATCGCCTTGCCGGCGCCCGACCAGTGCATGCGCGAGCGTTCGCCGACCCGGGTCAGCACGCGCATGGAGTGGCGCGATTCGAACTGCGCCATGCAGACCAGCTCGCCCCCGGCCTCCAGAAAGATGTTCGCGGTCTCGCCGGTCTGCTCCTGCAGGCGGCGCAGATAGGGGCGGGCGAGCATGATCACGTCGCGGCTGCGCGCGAAGGCGGCCCCGGCGGTGAAGGCGGCGACGCCCACGTTCCAGGCGCCGGTGACCGCGTCAAAGCGCACGAAGCGCTCGCTCTCCAGCGTGGTCAGGATCCGGTGCGCGGTGGAGGCGGCGAGCCCGGCCAGCGCGGCGGTCTCGGACAGGGTCAGCCCGTCGCCGCTTTCAGACAGCACGCGCAGCACGGTCATGGCGCGGGTGATCGAACGAACCTGGCCGATGCGGCCGCTGGCGTCTCGTGATGACATCGGGCGTCTCCGGAAGGGTGTGCAGGGCGACTTAGCACGGCGGCGGCGCAAGACCAGTCCGAACCCGCGCGTCAAGGTTGATCTGGCGGGCGATTCACGGTTCACATGTCCCAAACGCCCGGCGCGGCCGGCGGCAAGCGGGGGAACGATCATGCAAAGCGCGCGACTGAACGGCATCGTGACGCATTACCGCGACGAGGGCGCGGGCCGCCCCGTGGTGCTGGCCAATTCGCTGGGCACGGATTTCCGGGTCTGGGATCGCATGGCGGCGCTGCTGCCGCCGGGGCTGCGGCTGATCCGCTACGACAAGCGCGGCCACGGGCTGAGCGAGGCCCCCGACGCGCCCTACGCCATGGAGGATCTGGTCGCCGACGCCGCGGCGCTGATGGATCACCTCGGGGTGCGCGACGCGCTGTTCATCGGGTTGTCCATCGGCGGCATGATCGCGCAGGGGCTGGCGGCGACGCGCCCGGATCTGGTGCGCGCCATGGTGCTCATGGACACCGCCGCCAGGATCGGCGAGCGCGAGGTCTGGAACGAACGCATCGCCGCGGTCGAGGCCGGGGGCATCGGCGTCTTGTCCGAGGCGATTCTCGGCCGCTGGTTCTCGCAGGCGTTTCGCGAGCGGCAGGTCGAGGACCTGGCGATCTGGCGGCACATGCTCACCCGCACGCCGGTGCAGGGCTATCTGGGCTGCTGCGTCGCCCTGCGCGAGGCGGATCTGTCGGCGAGCACCGCGGGCCTGACCCTGCCGACGCTGGCCATCGTCGGCGAGGAGGACGGCTCCACGCCCCCGGATCTGGTCCGCGCCACCGCCGCCCTGATCCCCGGCGCCCGCTTCGAGAAGATCGCGGGCGTCGGCCATCTGCCCTGCGTCGAGGCGCCCGAGGCCACCGCCGCGCTGATCGCCGCCTTCATGGCCGAACGCCATCCGGGCTGAGACGAACGGGACAACCGCCGGCGCGCGGCCGCGGGCGTCGCCGTTCCGGGCGCGACCCGGGATCGCCCGGCGCCAGCCCGCCCCCCGGGGCGGCGCCGATCGCCGGGCGGGCGCTGGACGCGCCGCGCCGCGTCATGTAGCGCGGGTCCGACCAGGCGCGCCGCGCCGCAACAGATGGAGCGCCGCCCGTGGCCGTATCCCCCTTCGACAGCGCCATGCACCGGGACCTGTTCGGCGACCGCGAGATCGGCGCGCTGTTCACCGACGCGGCGGAGATCCGCGCCGTGCTGCGGTTCGAGGGCGCCTTGGCGCGGGCGCAGGGGCGGCTCGGGCTGATCCCGGCGGACAGCGCCGCGGCCATCGAGCGCGCCGCGCGCCGGGCGGTGATCGATCCCGCCGCCATCGCCGGCGGGACGGCGGCGGCGGGGGTGTCGATCCCGGCGCTGATCCCGGCGTTTCGCGCCGCCATGGGCGCGCCGGAACACGCCGCCTACGTGCATTGGGGCGCCACCAGCCAGGATGCGCTGGACACCGGGCTGGTGCTGCGTCTGCGGGCCATGCTCGACATTCTCGATGCGCGGCTGAGCGCCATCCTCGGCGCGCTCGGCGATCAGGCCGCCGCCCATCGCGACCTGCCCATGGCGGCGCGCACGCGTGGCCAGATCGCCACGCCCACCACCTTCGGCGCGCGGGTCGCCGCCTGGGGCATGCCGCTGATCCGGGCGCGGGCCCGGCTGCGGGACCTGCGGCCCCGGCTGCTGGCGCTGAGCCTCGGCGGCGCCTCGGGCACGCTGTCGGCGCTGGGGGCGCAGGCCGATGCGGCGGTGGCGGAAACCGCGCGGGGGCTGGGGCTCGCGGCGCCGGACATCCCGTGGCATTCGACGCGCGACGGGGTGGCGGAACTGGGCGCGGCGCTGGCGATCCTCTGTGGATCGCTGGGCAAATTCGGGCGGGACCTGATCCTGCTTGGCCAAAGCGAAATCGGCGAGCTGCGGGTCGGGGCCGGCGGCGGCTCCTCGACCATGCCGCATAAATCCAACCCGGTGGGCGCGGAAACCCTGGTGGCGCTGGGGCGATTGTCGGCCCGCCTGTCAGGCGCCATGCTCGATGCGCTGGCGCATGAAAGCGAACGCGACGGCGCCGCCTGGGCGCTGGAATGGCTCAGCCTGCCGCAGCTCTGCATGGCGGCCGGGGGGGCCACGCGCCACGCGCTGGGGCTGGCGCAGAGCCTCGCGCCCGATCCCGCGCGCATGGCGGCGACCATGGCGGCGACGCGCGGGCTGATGCTGGCCGAAGTCGCGACCTTCGCGCTTGCCGCGCATATGCCGCGGCCCGCGGCGCAGGCGCTGGTCAAGACCGCCTGCGCCGCGG